>JAYSML010000020.1:0-12462 GCA_043724745.1 bacterium | reverse complement strand
AACATCAATTATATTCATCTCATGAAAACACAAATCCTGTATTCGAGTCTCATGTAGTATTTTCAGCCGCGTACTGTGGCATAATTTCAAACATTTCTATAGATAGCAATGTAGCAAATGAAATTCAAACCAAGAACAACAACCACAACAACAAGAACAAAACTTTACCAGTCCTTAAGGTCTTGTATGACCCCATATTTGATAAATAACAGTTTAAACCGATGGATCGAAGCCATCTTTTGTTATTAGTTTTATTTCGATATGTCTTGTTTCTCCGACATACAGCTATGAGTATAGAAATTTCTTATTTAAAGTCAAGTGTAGTACAATCTAGTATATAGATGTAAATCTATGCATCTCTCAAAACCTATTATGAGAAACGTTATATCTTTATATTTTAGATAAGTCTATCTATATAAAATATCTGACTTTTATATTTTAGCATTGTTTTTTTTTAGAACTTCGATATTATTCAGTTTGTATTTATATTTAAAAGATTATTGATGTCTGAATATTTATTGACGATATGATTGGAGATTCATTTAAAAATTAAGTCTGGAAATAAAATGTTTTGTCAGTGTAAGAACGAGCAAAACTTTGAACAACTAAAACCAAATACTAATATTTGTCCTGTATGTACTGGTCAACCTGGTGCATTGCCTACCTTGAGTTATGAGGTATTAGAAAAAACCTTGCTTCTATGAAAGACTTTGAATTGTAATATAAATCTGATATCAAGCTTTGATAGAAAATCATATTTCTATCCTGATTTGCCTATGGGATACCAGATTACCCAACTTTATCATCCTACGTGTACAGAAGGTCAGGTTTCTTTTTTTGTAGATAGTAACTATGAGAATGAAAGAACTATACATATCCAAGATGCTCATATGGAAAACGATACAGCCAAGATGATTCATAGTGGATGAGACGCTTTGATTGACTTCAATCGCGCTGGTACGCCACTTGTGGAAATAGTAAGTAAACCTGACTTCACAAATGCAGACGAGGTAGTGGAATTTCTTAAAGAATTACAGAGAATAGTAAGATATAACCAGATCTCTGATGCTGATATGGAGAAGTGACAAATGAGAGCAGATGTAAATATCTCTATTAGGAAACTAGAATCTGATCCATTGGGTACGAGAGTAGAGATGAAAAATATGAGCTCATTTATGGCAATCAAAAGAGCAATAGAGAATGAGTTTGCAAGACAGAAAGAATTTTATGATAAATGAGAATCTTTTTCTCAACAAACAAGGTGACGAGATGATGCCAAGGGAGAATCCTATATGATGAGGTCCAAAGAAGAAGCATTGGATTATAGATATTTTCCTGAACCAGATTTACCGTCTTTGAATCTAAAAAAAATCGAAGATAGTGAATGAGAAAAAATCTTGGAAAAAATAGAAAAATCAGATTTAAGCATCCCATATATTTTGATTAAAAAGTTTAAACAGGAATTCTGATTTAATAAAGAGTATATAAATGCACTAATATCAGATAAGGAAGTTTTGGATTACTTCTTGGATTGTGTGTCTGATAAGCTAGATCCTAAAGTAGTGGTCAAATGGATTGCCGGGCCAATAGCTGCTTATATGAAAGTAAATCTCGTGTGAATAAATGATTTGAAATTTGATATAAATCAGTTTGGTGATTTTGTAAGAATTGCTAGTGAATGAAAAATATTAGATAATCAGATGAAAATTGTGATGGATGAAATGTTGGCAAATGGGTGAAACGCCGAAAATATAGTAAAATTGAAATGATTCGATGCCCCAGAGGTGAATGAATGAGAACTTGAAAACATAGCTAGATCTGTAATTGATGAAAATCCAGCTATTGTAGAACAATATAAATGAGGAAAAACAACAACCCTTGGATTTTTTGTATGACAGGTAATGAAAAAAACATGATGAAAAGTAAATCCAAAAGTTGTCTGAGAAATGATAGAAAAACTTTTACATTAAATCTATAAAAAATATTTTTTATTACTTAAATTACAAAATGGAAAAAGAACAAAAGTCTTGGACGACTATGAAAGTCTATTTACTAATATCATCTCTAGCAGGACTATTTGGAATATTAATATGATTTGGAATTGTAATTAGTCAATTTGTATCATTCTATGTAATATCGCAAGATGAATACATCAATAATCGTTATTGGGATGTGAAGCAATGCGAAGATACAATGATTACAGATGGCAAATGAGTAAGTACAAAAAAAACTCCTACAGAAATCGAAACATGTAAAAAAGAAGCTACAGACAGACTTATAATGTGAAGAAAATACGAATTGAAAAATAGTGCAGTAAATGGGGCTTTGCGAGGATTTTTATTTCTAATTATTTTCGTAGTTCATTATCCAAAATTTGTAAGATACAATAAGGAGTAAAAAGTTCATAAAGTAGATGGCAGAGTAAAATCTGCTATTTATTTTTTATAAAAAAAATGGGGAGAATCTCCCCGGTTAATACTATTTTTTCTCCTGTCGTTTACAGGGATGCCCCGATGGGCACATGTTTTTCTTTGTCCGTACTGAACAATTTCCTTTCTTTACTTTTCCTTTGCCATGGTGACAGACGAATGATTCATTTTCTTTAGCCATAATGGTTTTGTTTTTGGTTTGTGGAAATTTGATATATTTTCGTAAGTAAATGTCAAGTCTAAATATTTAATAGAACATAGATTCACAATCCTAGCATAAGTACTCAAACGATTAAATGAATAAGTTTTGTATTTTTTTCTTTGATTTTATTCAACTCCTCTGCTGATTTATATCCCAGTCCAACTAGTAAAGCGATTGCAACCATTGGAAGAACAAATATTATGTTGTAGATCAAAAGATATATATATCCTCGTACATTTATATTTTTACTTTCTGAAGCTAGATATCATAGGATGGTAAAATAAGGTCATGAAGTACAAGGCAATAAGAATACACTAACGATAAATCAAACTACAAAAGCTCAAATTGGAGATGCGATTTTTTCTATTAGGCTGGCCATTTTCGGTCTCCAAGCAAATGGAACTTCCATTACAAATCCCTTACCATATCGGAAGAAATCTTTTAGATTTGCTAGTCAAACAACTATTCATAGAATTCAGACTATTCGTTTGATAAGTCCTGTATTTGTGGCACTTGCTAGAGCACTAAATAATCACAATCACATACTGAAATAGCTAACAAATACAGCCAAAACAAATAAGAATCCTGCTAATAAGGCCTTTTTTTTGCTTTTGGTTTTGGTAAGAATCGTGGAAAGAAGAAGTAACATTACTGCAAATTCACATGGATTAATGCTATCTGAAAGTGCAGCAGGCATGAGTATTCATAGAAACTTTAATCTTTCTTTTGTCTCAGAAGTGGTTTTTAGAACTGCTCATGAATTGGAAAGAGTAAGTCATTCACATTTGATTCATTGACAAGTTCAGGCATTGCAAGACTTGGAATTACAGCCAGAATTTGAACAAGATATGTTTATCTTTTTCTGGAAAAAATCTATGATTGATTCGTCGCCATTTATATAAGTACATTCATCTTTATTATTTATCACTAAGAAAGGTACTCAAATCTGACTAGGATCTAGTTTTAGCTTTTTTAAATAAGACTGGAATTCGGTAAGATTGGTTTTATTGAAATAGACTTCTTTGGACTTTAGGTCAAATTTATCTGCAACTTTGTTTTCTTTGAGGAATTTCTCTACCTTGGCGCAATGGGGACATCCATTACCATAGAATAATATATAATCTTGGGCATAGGTAAAAAGCGTACTAAATCATATAGAAATAATAATGAATAATCAAAGTCTTTTTAAAATTGTCATTGTTGGGAATATTATATTATAAATATATTATTTAGCATTCATTTGTTTGTAATTTATGACCTCTATAGTTAGGGATCAATCCTCGTCTACTGTGATAGAGATCAAATATTCGATATTTGTATCTAGCAGTCAATGATTTGTATAAACTATTCATTTGATAACAGAACCCAGTTTCTCTTGTAGGGAGGCAAATTCTGAACTAACTGGAAGATTCGCATTTTTAGCAATTTTAGATGCTTCTTGCATAGCTACCTCGTAAGCTCACTTGTAAACTAATGTAATAGAATCATATCAACTAGTAGATAATTTTGTTTCTTTTGTTTTAGCAGGATCCAGTGTCATATTTGATGGAATGGAAATTCATAATTTGATAGCCCAATCTGGTAAAAAGTTTTTAGCCGACTGCGCTAGAATTTCAGCATCCTTTTTTTCTTTTTCTAGCCTCATTTTTTCTTGTATTGTATGGTCTAGTTTATCGAAGTCTTTTTGTAGTTCTTTTGTAATTAAGTCTTTATTTCTAAGTTGAAGCTGGTAGCTAAGAGTAAATGCCTCCTCTGGACTTAGAATATTATTATCCATTCTATCTATTATAGTCGACACATCGCCTTGCAAAGCCTGAAGTTCTTTACTAGACTTATTGGAACAGGCGGATAAAAATAGTAATAAAAACAGAATTATTATCAAATTTACTTTTTTCATATTTTTATTTCTTAGTTTAAAATATTTATTTATGGAAATGCTCTTTATTTTCTATAACGACAATCATAATAATATAGGCTAGAAGCAAGTCTAAGAATGCTCATCGACCATTGTATATCATAAAGCTTTCTCATATAAACATGGATATAATATTTGACACCAAGATAAGTAACGCAGTCATAAATAGAATATGAGAATAATACAGGGTATGTGCTTTTTTTCTAATGATACCCATTCATGTGATAAAATATATCATAACGAAAAATCATAAAATCAGCGTATGTATTATAAGAAATAATACTGGCCATAAACCTGAATCACTTAGACTGATTGCAAATCCTATAGTTCAAACAGAAAGCAGAAATTTAAGAATTCATAGTGTAGCTAGGACCAAAGTTACTAAACCTAGAAGTTTGAAAAATTTTTTTTGGTTATTTTGGATATTGTTATTTAGTCTTCTGAATCGTTTTGTATGAATGGTTTTTTGAACAACCAAACTTTGATCAATCATGGACTGAATTCTTTTGGAAGTTTTGGTCATGGCAATTTTTGGTTGTTTTTCCATTTTATTAGAAAAAGAAATTAAAAAAACTAGATTTTATTTTTTAACTTTGCATTTATTGGTTTTGTCGTCCAAAAAATTTAGTGTTTCGTAAGCTATGATTTGCTCCTCATCAGCAGGTATAACATAGGCTTTTGCTTTGGAATCAGGTTTAGTAATTATTTTTTCTTTTTCATCAGATTTATTTTTTTTCTCATCAAGAGAAATTCATAATCGTTTGAATTTATCCAAGATCAATTCTCTGACTATATCAGCGTTTTGTCATACTCAGCCAGTAAATCATATACAGTCAACTCAACCAAGCAAAGCAATATAAGATCATATAAATTTCACGATGCTATTTATATAAATTTGCATAGCCAAGACCGCTCTAGGATCTCATTCTTTATACTTTTTCCTGATATCTCTCATATCTGAGTATTTACCTGATATACCAAGGAGTCCGCTTTTTTTATTTAGGATATCTTGAACCTTATTTACAGTCAGCTTATTGTTTTTTATCATATATAGAACTATGGCTGGGTCAATAGTACCGCATCTTGTTCACATTACTACACCATCCAATGGAGTCATTCACATAGAAGTTTCTATAACTTTTCATGAATCTATAGCTGTAATACTGGCTCAGTTTCCTAAATGACATGAGATTATCTTCAGGTTTTTTTTCTTTTCAAGTTCTGAAATTCTATTGTAAATAAACTTGTGAGACGTACCGTGAAATCAATATCTTCTAATTTTATTTTTTTGATAATATTCGTAAGGAATAGGATATATATAATGATCTGGAGTCATTGTTTGATGAAATGAAGTGTCGAATACTGCAATTTGCAAAGTCTTTTGAAATAATTTTTTGCATATATATATGATTGATAGACTAGCTGGATTGTGTAATGGAGCTAATGGAATACATTTTTCAATGGTATTTATTACCTTGGCATCGATAATTACTGATTCCTTGAAATATTCACCACCATGCACTACTCTGTGTCATATAGCCGAAATATCCTGGATAGAATCGATGAAATTATAATCTTTTGATGTTAAAATTTCGAATATTAGATTGATTGCTTGTTCATGAGTCTTGATAGCCTTCTCTATCTGTTTATATGCTCAGTTGTAAGTGAAACAAATAAATGATCATGGAAATCAGATTTTCTCTACGTTTCATCTAGTGATAGTCTGTTTGGTTTCGGAATTGAAAATTTGGTATTTCAATGATGAGCTTCAGGAATTGAGAGTAAGTATCAACATAATTATTTTTTTGGATAAAAATATCCGTTTCTTGATAGCAATTTGCTATGAAATTGCAATTGGAATAGTGTTGACTTGTTTGTTAATTTATTTATAAAGAGTTATTATAAAAATAAAAACAAAGTTTTAAATAGAGCGTATGAAAACAAAGCATGAAATGAGCGATCTCTTATCTCAAGAGATAATTGAAGAAAGGAAAAAGACCAAGAAACTACCGGAGATTATGGTGTTGATTGTGATTGTAATAATTGTATTGGCAATCGTGTCGCTCTTGATCGAAAGCGATCATGTGAAAACTACTTTGGTTATTGTAATTATCATTGCATCCTTGATTATCGCTAATGAACTTCCTTTCGGAAAGGTTATTGAACCTACTGAATTTGAGATTATGGCTCTAGCCAAGGAAAAACTAAAAAAACTTGAGGAATTTGAATCGATTTAAAAAAAAGAAGCAGATGAATTAAATGAAATTGTAAAACCAAAATTATGAAAAGAAAATTTTTATTTTGTATGATTGAACTAGTTGACTTCTTCGAGGAAGTAAAAACCGAGACAATGAAAAGACAAGAAGAGTTTTTCGACATGTTTCGTAAGAAGCAATAAGTAAGTTGAAAAACTAGCGTATAAAAGAATAAATCCCTGGCATCTCCAGTGTGGTTTTTCTTTTTTGGTCGGAAATCACTTGTATTGACTTTCAATATATATTATGTATAAGACTATTAACTTAATTTACTTAAAAAGTATAAATGATAAATATCGAAAATACATCTCTAGAAGTAAAACAAGAAAGACATATCATAGATGGGATTGAATGAGGTGCTCATGAATTACATGATGAGTTTTTGGAAAAAATAAAAGAGTGTCTTTCTACTGAAGAAATGGAAAGCTTTATGGAAAGTTGAATGATTAAAATAAAATATCTTAATCATATCTGAGAAAATATAATGAATGTTTTGAAGCAATGAAAACAAACGACTGTAGAATGAGACACAACAACGATTGAGGTAAGTATGCAAGATCACTTAATCTGATTACTTTACGACAGAAGAACGGAGTTTAATCATTCCGAAATAACATATATTATTTTCAAAGAAGAATTGGAAAAGCTGAAAAATGAAATATTGGAATCAGGTAAATAAATTTTATCCACCATTGATCTCTAATCTCTTAACCACCCTAGTATACATAAAATTAATAACTAGAAATAAAATCACCAATCGCATAATTTGTAATGGAAAATAGCTTCGGAAAAAATTTAAATCTCATGTCGTGAAAAACTTAGCTGGAGCATATAGATAATATTTGAATGGGAAAAACTCTGCTATATGCCTCATCCATGTAGGATATATATCCAACGGAAAAAACAATCATCAAAATATGAAATACAATTTATTTATAAGTAACCTGATGAAAGTACTATCTTCCATCATAAAGGCAAATAATGCAATCATTAGGGAAACCAATGAAAGTAATCATATTCATATAAGAAACGATATAATAAATAATCCAAATTTAGCGATCCCAAATCGTGGAAAAATTCATAAAAATAGAAATATAATAATTCCACAAAATAATCCTACAATCATAATATTTATTAGATTTTTGAAATATGTTTGAGAAAAATAAAATCAAACAAAGCTAATTGGTTTATTTAAAAATGTAATAATGGATCCGCTTTTGATTTCATCTATCATGCTTTTATCTTGCCAGTTTATCATCACAATCTCAGTAATGAAAACATATCGAGCATAAAGTCATAATGAGATACCTGCGATGTTATCGACTCATTTTGCATGAGCTCAGAATAAAGTTAAACTTGTCAAAACGAATATAAGGAAAAGGAGATGAACATTGTTTAATACAAGCATATATGAGTAGTAAAATATCTCTTTGAGAAAGTAGAATCAGATTTTAATATATTTCAGCATTTGAATATTTTAATAATGTAAATTTTACATTTGAATAACTAGATTTCAGCTAGAATATCTCCTGAGTCATCTATGGAATATAAATATTCAGAATATAAACATTGCTATGCTCGCTAGGATAAGAATAACTCGACTTTCTACATTTGACTTTCCTGTCATCATCTGATAAGGTAGAAATACTCATGGATATAAACCAACCATAGAAACCAGAATGAAGATAAGTTTTTTTTGTCTAAATATATCTGGAGGATAAGAACCAAAAACTATGAAAAAACTCTGAAATAGATCCCTAACTTTAGATCCTTTTTGGAGCCAGAAAGATACACTTCCAACTAGTATAAAAAGTCCCGCCGCAAAAATTAAAGCAAAAGCTGAAATCACAAATCGCTTGATGATAAAAAGTCATGCTTCTCCATCATTGAAATGAAAAGCATAAACAAGCATGGCAAGTAAGGCAAAAAGTATGTCTCATAGATTATGAACCTTGATTTTTGCACAAGCGATAAATCACAAAACATTGGTTGGGAAACTGAGGTAGTAATCAAGTTTTCATTCTTCTATAATATTGGGCAGGTCTCAGATATTTGAGAATACTCAGTTTACTATGGCATATTGGAAAGCTATGACCGAATGGATAAGTAAAAAATTACCAAAAGTCAATCCAGTACCTGTGAAATAAGATAGAAAAACAACAAAGATAAATAGGAATATAGCATCATTTACTACCATAGTTAGTATACCGAGGAAAAAGTTTAATCTATATTCCAGTTGCTCTTTGAAAGCGAATGATAGTATATGTAGATATTTTTTCATGAATTTATTTTAGATTATAAATTTGGAAATTATCTGTAGAACTCTTCTATAACCTCTTCTAGTGGAATATTCTCTACTGTCACATCCTCTATATTTTTGTTTTCGAAGAGATATTTGATTGTTTTTTGGATAAGCTCAGCGTCATTTTCTATTTCTAGTTCTTCTCGTTCCAATGATTCTTTTTCTTTATATCTAATGGTTTTTTTGTTGGCATAGGTTTTCATCAAGTCATCAATCTGACCATCGTAGAGAATCTCTCACCTATTGATCACTACTGCCCTATCACATAGATTTTGGATATCTAATAGATCATGGGAAGTTAGGAAAATAGTAATATTTTCTTCTTTATGGATTTCATTCAATATTTCATAAAGCACTTTTTTGGCGATAATATCTAGACCAACTGTTGGTTCATCCAGAAAAATGGCTTTGGGTCAATGCAGCAGTGAGGCTATAATTTCTCATTTCATTCTTTGGCCTAGACTAAGTTTCCTTACTGGTTGGTGAAGAAACTCTTGTACTCAGAATCTGTTTACAAATTTTTCTAACCTCTGGTCGAAAATATCTTGCGGTATATCATAAATGATTTTGAAAAAATTGAAACTGTCCATCAAAGGAAGATGATAAAGGAGCTGACTCCTTTGACCAAAGACTGATGAAGTTAATTTGGCGATATGCTTTCTATCTTTGCGTGGATCTTTGCCAAAGACTTTGATATTTCATTCATCGTAATGCAAAATTCATAGAATAGCTTTGATCGTAGTAGATTTACCGGCACCATTTGGTCAGATAAAAGCAATTTTCTCTCATTGAGCTACATCGAAAGAGATTGATTTCAATGCTTGAAATTTTTCGTAACGTGGCTTAATCCAATCTCTCCATTTAGATCCAGATTTAGTTCTTTTCTTGAAAAATTTACTGACTTTGTGAATTTCGAGCATTTGAATATTTTAGTAGATAAAATTGCAATAAAAAACCTCCCTAAGACTGTGCTTGGAGAGGGATTTTGTACTTCTTTCTATGATTGAGATTCTATGTGTTGTTTCTCATGATAGAATAATTTGTTTCCCTGTCCTTTTGCGCATCTACATCAAAACAGTAGCCTGAATTTGTAGGTTCTGTCATATTAATTCATGATGTGAGACTTCTGATTATCATTAGGAGAAGAGAAATAAATATTCTTCTACCCGTCTATACGATTTGTTTTATGATTTGTGACAAAAAAGTCTAGTTTCTTTTTTGAAAAAATAAATCTGAATTTGAAATTATAATTTTGGACTTGAAAAAATATGGGTAAATCAGTATTAGTGATACTAGTTTTATTCGATGACAGAAAAAAATAATGAATAAGAAATTTTTGGTAACGACTCCTATCTATTATCCAAATGGATATCCACACATATGACACGCCTATGCAAGTTTCATAGCTGACTTTTATGCGAGATATAAAAGATTACTTTGATATGAAGTTGTTTTCTCTACTGGTAATGATGAAAATAGTCAAAAAATATTACAAAAAGCACAAGAAGAAAAAAAAGATGTATATGAATATCTAGATGAAATGGCAGAAAAGTGGAAAGCTGTACGAGATAGACTTCAGATTTCTTATACTGATTTTATCAGAACAACAGACAAAAGACATATAAAACTCGTACAGGAAGTTTTGGACGTAACATACAAAAAGTGAGATATATATGCTGGTGAGTATGAATGATACTATTGTGTATGATGCGAGTGATTCAAAAAGAATTCTGATCTAATAGAAAAGGATGGCAAAATGGTTTGCCCCGATCATTTGACAGAACCAAATATTTTGAAAGAAAAAAATCGATTCTTTAAACTAAAAAACTATCAACAAAAACTAGAAGAACTTTATGAAAAGAATCCTAATTTTGTAGAACCAGGTTATAGATTTAATGAGGTAAAATCTTTTGTTGCTGGATGACTGGAAGATTTCTCTGTTTCTAGAGAATCAAATAAATTCTGAATTCCATTGCCTTTCGATGCTTCCCAAGTTAGTTATGTACGATATGATGCATTATTTAATTATGTGACCGTTTCCAAAGATAAATGATTTCGGGATGATGATACTGAAATAGTTCATATATTATGAAAAGATATAAGTAGATTTCATGCAATTTTCCGACCAGCAATGCTTATGAGTGTATGATATAAGATACCGGATAGTGAATTAATCACAGGATTCTTCACTGTAGATGGCCATAAAATGAGTAAATCTCTATGAAATGTCATAGACCCTGTAGAAGTTGTAGATGAATGTGGAAGAGATGCTGTAGCATTTAACTTGCTATATGATGTGCCTATTTGATCTGATGGAGATTTTTCTAAGGAGAGACTTCACAATGTATATGAAAGCATGATTATATGATGATGGGGAAATCTAGTAAATAGAGTGACTAGTCTTTGTGTGAAATATGGAATTGATGAAGGGGTTTGTAATAGGGATATTGATATCTGGTATATGTCTATGCATCAATGAATTACTTATTTACCGTGGATTTTACATTTATTCTGCAAAGAAACCGATGTTGATCGCAAATTTTCTGATGTTGATTGGAAATGAGATTTTTTCAGATCTAATATAATAGAAAGTGCTTATTTAAAAAATTGAAATCTTCAATGATATCTGCAAGATCGATATAGATTGGTACAAAAAGCTAATGAGTATATCACAAAAGCCGAACCACGAATAAAACGAAAAAATCCAGACACACAAGAAGAGGCTAAATCAGACTTACAATTCCTTTTGTATGTAGTGAAAAATTTAGCACTACTCTCTGCTCCAGTTTTGATTGATGGATTTAAGAAAATACAAGAAATATTCTGAAATGAAGAATTGAATAAAATCGATTCTAGCAAAAACACTTGAGATCCTGAATTATTTAAAAATATTTTTGATATGAAAGAATTTAAAGTAAATTTAGATCCTCAAATAATTTATAAGAAAGTCGAAGCTTAATTATTATAAAAATCTGTATTTTTGATTGCCTATTGTGATTTCCTTGATTTCATGGATATAGGTTTCATATTCCATGTTTTTGGGATCATAATCTATCATTCAGTCATTTATAGTTTGATAGGAAGGAACGATATAAATTATATGTTGTGGTTGATCTTCTTCAGACTCATCTAATTTTTCTTTGGACTCCTCCTGTGACTCATCACATAAATCGTCTTCTACTTCTATGTATCTATCTATTGCATCTACATATATATCGAAACATTTGATTTTTTCTCATTCTACTTCCAGGATTAATTCGTTCAATGTTTTTCATGATAAACTTCTTAATAAAGAAACCTTATCTTGATAATTAAATAAAATAATTTCTTTTTTACTTTCGTCTTCTTCGAGATTATTT
>JAYSML010000019.1:0-3235 GCA_043724745.1 bacterium | reverse complement strand
GGATTGATAACATATCAGTCTGCATTCATAAATTCTGTTCGCAAGAAAAAATCATATTTGCTTTTATCTCAATATTTGTCTCGGGTATTTTTGGTGGTTTCACGACAGGCACAGTCGGTAAATCAGTCCATAGGAGCTAGTCAGAGTATTTTCATTATTTTATAAACTTATAAAGTTATTGGTATTCGTGTTTTTTAAAACATAAGAAAAAATGGATAGAAAATCAACTTTTTTTTGCAATTGAATAGGAAAAATGTATATATTCTGCCAATGATTGCTAATTGAAATTTAATTGAGTGATTGGGGTTCAGATAGATTAAAAAAGTAGGTAGATATCGATTATGTTTACTTATTATTCTAATCTATCTCAGTCCACTTCAAGTGTGTCTAGAATTTCTTTTCAATCAGATTTATTTATTTAAATTTATTGTTATGATCAAAAAAAAAGTTTTTGAGGTAAAACAACAATCTTTCGATTGGGAAGGAAAAGGAATTTCTTTTGAAACATGAAAATTGGCAGTACAAGCGGATTCTTCAATTAGATTACAATTTGCTGATAATGTACTTTTGTGTAGTACAGTGATGGAGGCAAATCCAAGGGCCGATTCAGATTTTCTACCTTTGATGATAGATATCAGAGATAGCTTCTCTGCTGCAGGAAGACTTGGATGAGCTGCGTATAGAAGAAGAGAAGGAAGACCTTCAGATCAAGCTATTTTGTATGATAGACTTACAGATAGAGCGCTTAGACCAATGTTTCCCAAAGGGATGATAAATGATGTGGTGATAACTATTACTCCATTGTCTTTGGATCAGAATTATGATTTGGGTGTATCAGCTATTATTGGTTCTTCACTTTCCATTATGGCTTCTGGTATTGCATTCGATGGGCCTGTATGAGCTTGTCAGATTGGTTATTTGGATGAGAAATTTATAGTAAATCCAACAAGAGAAGAATCAGATAAAAGTTTATTGCTTTTGACTGTTGCTGGTAAAAAATGAAGCATAAATATGATAGAATCTGAAGCAAATGAAGTTTCAGCTGAAATCTTGAAACAGGCATTTGTTCTAGGACAAAAAGAAATAGATAGATCTTGTGATTTCCAAGCAGAATTTTTGAAATTGCTTGATATCCAAACTAAAAAAATAGTTTATAACAAGCCTTCAGAAGAATTGATGGTTTATGTATGAAATATCCTAAATAAAGATAAATTGGATTTATTGGCTGGGAATACAAAAGTTCCTTTCAATGATTTATTCTCTCAATATGAGAAAGAAGTTTTGGAGTTAAGTAAAGAAAAAAAATTAGATTCAAATAGTGAAGACTTCACTGAAAGTAAAGTTAAAATGGCTGTTTTCAATACAATAAAGAAATTTATTCGTCATCGTACATTGGAAACTGGTAAGAGAATAGACGATAGAGACCAGAAAGAAATAAGATCTATTCATTGTGAGGTATGAGTGTTGCCTAGAGTACATGGAACATGACTTTTCCGAAGATGAGATACTCAGGTTTTGTCTACTGTGACTTTGTGATGACCAAAGGAATACTTGATAATAGATGATATGGAAAATGACTATGTAAAAAGAAGTTATATACATCATTACAATTTCCCTCCATTTTCTGTCCATGATGCTAAACCAATTAGAGGAACAGGAAGAAGAGAAATATGACATGGAAGATTGGCAGAAAAAGCATTGGAAAAAATGGTACCAGAAAAAACAGTTTTCCCTTATACAATCAGAGTAGTTTCTGAATGTCTATGATCAGGAGGTTCTACTTCTATGTGATCAGTTTGTGGGTCTACATTGGCTTTGATGGATGCATGAGTACCTATCAAAAAACCTATAGCAGGTATAGCAATGTGACTTATGACAGAACATGATGATGCTGGAAATATATCTAAATATACAATTTTGGATGATCTGATGGCAACTGAAGATTTCACTGGTGATATGGATTTCAAAGTGGCTGGAACTAGAGAATGAGTGACTGCTATACAATTGGATACAAAACTTAAATGATTGACTATGGATATAATACACGAAACTATAGATAGATCTATCCAAGGGTACAATGAAATTATGGATCTAATGTTGGCAACTCTAGAAAAACCAAGAGCTGAAGTTGGTCAATATGCTCCAAAAATTCATATTATGAAGATAAATCCAGAAAAGATAAAAGAAGTAATCTGAAAAGGATGAGATGTGATAAACAAGATTATAGAAAATTGCGGATGATCTATCAAAATCGATTTTGAAGATGACGGAACTGTTTTCCTTACTCATCAAGATATGGAAGTGATAAACAAGGCAATAGGATATATCAAAGATATAGTTACTGATTTGGAAGTAGGACAAGAATTTGAAGCTCTTATCACTAGGGTAGAGGATTATTGAATTTTTGTTCAATTACCTAAAAATAAAATGTGACTTTGTCATGTGTCAAATTTGGGTAGCAAGTATGTTGGTCCTTTGTCAAACCATTTCAAAGTTTGAGAAAAGATGAAGGCAAAAATAAAAAGTATAGATCACGATGGTAAAATAGCTGTAATTAAGATTTAATATAAGTTATAAAGTTTTAAAGTGAAAAAAAGGAGACATCGAAAGGTGTCTTTTTTTATAAAACAAATTCATCTAATGGAGGCTACAATTGTCATAAATGGATATAGTGCATCGACTGTTATGGAGCAAAACTGAATGGCTAGGATTTCGTTTCTTTTATATTCCTTCTTTTATTATTTTTATTATTTCATCTAAGTTTTTTGTTTTCAAATAATCATGTATTGTATTGTTATTCTTTGTATTTAAATGTTTAGAAAAAGTATCAGTTTTTGCTGATTCGGATTGCCTATCTAAATGAATAGCCTCTATTCAAGCTTCTTTGGCTGGAATAATATCCGTATTTATATTGTCTCAGATCATGATTGTGTTTTTTTGTTCTGTTTTTTCTATTTGTAAGATTAATTCATAAAAAGACTTATCAAACTTTCATTTTCATAGTTCACAACTTAAATATAGTGCATCTAAAATTTTATCTAATTTTAATACTTTACGAGATATTAATCTATAAAATTCTGTGGCATTAGAAGCAAGGCAACTTCTAATATTCATTTCTTTTAATTCTTTTAAAAAATCTAAACTATCGGGATAAAGTTCAAATCAATTTATTTCACTTAAATGAGCATTCTCAAACTCTTTTAACTGTTTTTCATTAATAATATCTTCTAATTTT
>JAYSML010000018.1:0-5394 GCA_043724745.1 bacterium | reverse complement strand
TAGTATATCTTGAAATATTCACTGATAGAAAGACAGCATATTTTCTTCTCCTACGGCTGATTTTAATTCATCAAGTATCAAATCAAAATCATTTCAAGCATGTATTTTTTTAATCATATTCATAATCTTATTTATTCTTTTGTCGTTAGATCAATCTTTGATTACGTTCAATGTGTTTATGATTATGTCTTTTATTTGTGTCCTAGTAATAGCGTCTTTAATCATCATTGTGATAAAAGAATCTACTTTTTCAGATATCTTTCAAGGAAATATAGGTTTGTCGTTCAATACATCTCTCAGATATTTTCTATTTCTTCAGATTATTCTTATTAAATTTACTCTCACAAGTCTATGTAATCTTGAATCTACATATTTCTTTTGGAGTTTAACAATATTGCTTATTTCCTGTGATCTTAGTTTTGATTTCGGCTCATTATATAAAACCTTGAAAACTGCCTTAAGCTCAGGAATAATTTTTTTTTGAGTTTTTTTAAAGACTCAATCGTCGATTAGTTTCTTTCGAGTATTTTCGAAAGATAATTTTGTATTCATGTGTAAACTAAAATAGTATATAAAATCTCATTAAGAGAAGCCATAATTATAGTCGAGTTTGGATAGGCCATTCCCAGTGTATATCTACATAGTAGCTATTCTATATAGCTAATTTGAGACAAAAACTCTTGCAAAGTCACACTGAATAATTACATACTATTTTCCTGAATAGAATGTAATTATGTGTAAATTTTGAATATCCTCCACTTCCCAAAAGTAGGGGATTTTCTTTTATACAAAAATTGGTATTTCGTACGTTCTACCTATATCCATTCCAGGGGATATTCCTTTTGTTTGGTTGTTGTTTATTCAATTATTCTTCTAGTGGCGGCTGGAAATAATTTTCATATTTTATAATACTCGCATAGTAGAACTCTTGATTCTATTCATGATTTCACATAATTATAATATAAAGTATATCCATAATCCCGAATACACAACATATAGTATGTATAACCCAGGCGCACACTATATATTGTATTGATGTAGAAATACAATGGAAGAACCGTTAAAAAATTTTCACTGGTGATGTCTATGGAGTAGTAGTCTTTTAATAATAAATATAATTGACTTTTTATTAATGCTGTCAATAAAATATAGTATATATCAGTCTTGGTCTGTATTTTAAGGTTGTTTTCTAAAATTAATTTTTCCTGGACATATTTTCAAAAATTATATCTATTGAATGTCTATATAATAAAACTATATTGCTAAAAAGTTTATATAGTAAAATCCATAATGAAAAGAGTCACTCTTTTGTGTGTAATATTGTTTTCTATATTTTTAATGTGATGTGGGTCCAATAATACTAGTTACAATACTTGATCTGATGATGAATCGTCATATAATGAAGTACCTTGCAATGAACCAAATAACCCTTATGGTGATTGATGATGACATGATGCTTGATTTAATTGGGCAGAAGAAACAGGATGAGAGTGTGACTGAAACTCTGAATCATTCAATGAATGATGTGAAGAATATTATTCTCAATTAGAAATCTATGAGAATTGTACAGAATAATTTTATTTTTCCTAAATAAAAAATGTTACAACCAATACTATTTATGATTTTTGCTCTATTAATTATCACTTTAATTATAATTTGATTTACAAATAGAAACACCAAAATTAATTTATTTCTAAGAAAGGCTTCATTCCCTTTTGTTACCGAAAAGTATATTTTTTTAGAAAAAAAATGATGGCATAGACTATTAAAAATTTTATTCTTATTGTCTCTTCTGTTTAGTATATGATATTTTTTAAATACTATAATCGAAGACCGTGATTATCCTCTTAAAAGTTGTGAAGATCAGGCCTATTCTTCTTATTCTAATTATATGAATGAATCTGATTCTATGGATAGACTAAATAAGGTAATAAAAGAGTGTAGAGTAACATATCCTCAAACTCCATCGTTGAGTCTATTGTACTCACTTTTAGTAACATTGATTATTAGTTATATAGTTCAATTTATTTATTTTAAGTTGATCATCTATATAATATATGGTGACATAAAAAAATAATTTTATTTTATAGGCTTTTATTATGAAAAAGAATTGGCGATGTTTACTAATTCTCGTTGTAGTAATTATATTATTGTATTCAGTTTATTATTGCTTATATATCAAAAGTAATAAATCAGACTATATAGGAACAGCCTGATCTTGAATAGATGATGATTTTTTAAAAAAAGAGGTGGGTAGTTTTTTTTGAATTGAGTAATCCAATTTTATATAAAATATTATAAATGAAAAAAGGGCTGATTCTATCTTTTCTTCTATCTATCATTGTTGTAGGACTATCTTCTAGTTTCACTTATGCTCATCCAGGTAATACAGCTAGTGACGGATGTCATTACTGTAGAACAAATTGTGATAGTCGATGAGTTGCTCGAAATCAAAGACATTGTCATTGATGATCTACTTATGTTGCACCTACTTATACTCCACCGCCTAAGACATGTACTGATATTTATGGATGGAATGCACAGGATGCAGGAAATGGAAAATGTTCTTGTAAGCTCTGATATGTATGGAATAGCTTATGAACTAGTTGTGAACTAGCTCCAACCGAAAACGAATTATGTCAGAAATCATTTTGATGGAATGCTAAGTCTGACTGAGCATGAAAATGTATATGTAAAGCATGATATGTATGGAGTAGTCTATGAACTAGTTGTATTTTAAGCGAAATTAAGACTTGTTGATTAAATTCTTATTCTTCCAACTGAAGTTGTTATTGCAATGCTTGATATACATGGAAAGACCCATACGACAAGAGCAATCTTGATTGTATTTGAAAAATAATAGCTACCTGTTGATTAAATTCTCATCTTTCTAATAAAACTTGTTATTGTGATTCTGGATATATATGGAAAGATATAAATGATGGTAAAAATCTTGATTGTAAATTAATCAATATGGTTAATAAGACAAATATGACTACTACTAACGTAATAAGTACTTCCAATACAAAAAACTACTATGCATCTAAAACATGTAATTCAAAAACTAGCACTAAAAAATCTGGATTATGCTTCTGTAAGGCTTGATATAAATTATCTACTGCAGGAAAAAGTTGTATAAAGAAATAGTTTATTTTCTATGTTTTTATTTTTAACTGATTTTTATAATATGAAAAATACAACAAATAATATTAAAGTCTCAATACAAAACGATATATTAAACAGTGTTGTAAACTTACGAGAGAATCATTTGAACACATTCTGAATGTGACTTATTTTACCATGATCAGATACTAGTATTGAAGATTTTAAAGTTATATTTAAAGAAATTAAGGATTTTTTATTAAACAATAAGAACGAAAACATTATTGATTTTCTACCTAACATCAAAAGAAGAAATATAGAAGCTCATTTAAACAATGCCATTTCTCATGCAACTACAATAAACAATTGAGGTAATGCAATAGAACAATTATATAGTAGTATAGACTCTCTATATGACTATCTGTATTTTGATATCACTTATAGAAGAAACAAAGATAACCTAAATATTGAATTAGCCGGTTTAAGGAAAGAAAAATCAGAGTATAAATCATTATCTAAAACAATAATAAACATTGTAGAAAATAGAGATACAATAGATAAATTTATCGGCATAAAAGCTGTGGTAGAAGAGATAGGAAATATAAAAAACACTGCTAGTGAATTATTTAAGCCCATAGAAGAGTATAATGTTAATATTGAGTCACAAAAAAACACTATAGCAGATGTAATAAGTAAATACATAGAATCGGAAAGTGATTACAATATACTACATGACAAATCCGAATCCTTATTAAAAAAAATAACAACATTGCTAGAACACGCTGTATCGTGAAAATGATCGACAGTCATGAAGGAAAAATCAGATTGAATTAATTTAAATTTTCGAATTAACTGATTATTTTTATGTACTGTAGTCTCAGTTTTCCTATTATTACGATGATTTTGACTCTTAAAGCGACTTTGATTAGGGTGATGGAATTTAGAAGGCATTACTAGCACATGACTAACAATAGCTAGATTGTGATTCCTTACTCCATTTATAGCAATGGATATATTTCTATACAGACAATATGTATATTACAGAGATTTGAAAGAAAAATATTCTTTTAAAAGCATTATATCTTGAACTATGGATAGTTACATAACATTACTGAATGAACATTACGAAAACGAAGATCAGAAGAAATATATTATAGACGTTACTAGAGATATTTTCAAAAGTCCTATAGATGAATGAAATAACACAATTTGATGAGTTAAAATAGAAAAAATATTAGAATCTATACTAAAAACTTTTACAAGTAAATTGACTGATTTTAGCGAAAAGTAATTTTTTTATTGATTTTCTAAATAACTTGTTTATGTTCAGCCTGAAAGTAATTCTTTCAGTTTTAGATTCTCTTTACTTATGTGAAAATTAATAAGAGATAAGGGTGTAAAATGAAAACCTACAGATAAAAAAATAACAAGTATCTTAATGGATATCTATACAAAAAACACTTTCTATGATAAATTTTTAGAAATGATAGATGTGTTTTTTCAATCGGCAGAACTTATATGAGATGATACTAAGATAAAAAGAAAAACAAAAGAGCTTAAAAGCGAAGATATATTTAGTGAAAAAATAGCTACAGATTTAACAACTGCTTTTTTTTCTAATTCAAAATTCAGTCTTGGTGAATTATGATTAATTAATAAGTTTATATCAACAGTTATAAAATCTAAAGATCTAGAGGATAAATATGAAATAAGTAATGTAACTTTAAAGAAAAGGTTAAGGCCATTCCTTGAATTTACAGAGATAAAAGAATGAAACAAAAAGTATCTAGCATTTAAACCTAGGTTAGACATTTTAGGTTGGATATGATTCTATTTCCATTTTAAGAATAAAGACATTAAACAAAACAATGTAGTCTTAGAATTAGTTAATTTATTTGAAAATAATCTATAAAATTTCTATATATCAGTTTTAACCTTCTGTTTACCCTGAAAGAAAAATAGCTTGCATTTTTCAGGCTGAAAGCATACAATAAATATGCTTGCAGTCTATTTTAAAATAATTAAAAATCTCATTGCTTTGCAAAGCTTTGAAATTAGTAACGCACCATATTAATAAATGGTGCTATAAGGTTTCAAATGATTTATGAACACTATTTATTTGAAGAAGTGCACATCTTTAGATATTAACTGTTCATAGAGCACTCCGGAGTGTTAATAATATTTTATCTTTTATTATTAACACAATGCCAAACAATAAAAAAATCAAAAACATTTTAAATCAAACAAAACTAAAAGAATTAATTAATGAATCAGATTGATTTTCGGTAGGTA
>JAYSML010000017.1:0-7699 GCA_043724745.1 bacterium | reverse complement strand
GGCGCAGAGCGCACCGACGACGATCGCAGTGCGCGCGACGGCCGCGGCGTCAACCGCATGATGGAGATGGTGCAGGGTTCGCGCTTCGGCGTCGCGCTGTGTTTGGAGATCAAAACTTTTTGAAGAAGGCTCTTTGTTTAACTCAGAATTTATGCTGTTCATCTATTACTGCAAAGTCTAATTTTTTAAATTCAACATCTTCTTGCAATATGGCATGTGTTCATATTAGTACGTGTATTTTTCATTCTTTAAGGTCTGATTTTATTTTAATTTTTTGATCTTTTGTAAGAGAGCCAGTCAATAATTCTGTACGTAATCATAGTGGTAATAATAATTTGGAAAGAGTCCTATAATGTTGGTTTGCCAATACTTCTAATGGTGCTAAAAATACCGATTGTCCATTGAATTTTTTGTTGGTATAATATGCAGATATTGCAGCTACTATAGTTTTTCCACTACCTACATCTCATTGCAGAAGTCTTAGCATTGATTTGGGTGAATGTAGATCTTCAATAATATGTTTTGTAACTTTTTTTTGGGAATTTGTTAGCTCGAATGGTAGATTTTCTACTATATCTTTTATGAGATCTCGTTCTGGTTCTTCTACTATCATTTCCTTATAATCTTTGTTTTTGTTTTGGTAATTCTGTTTATTGATGATAGAGTATAGTTGGATCTTAAGTAATCTATCAAAAAATATTCTATGTATAGCCTTAGCGTTGTTTTCTAAGTCTAGGGGATAGTGCATATTTTTTATTGAATCTACTATGGTTAATAAATTACATTTTTTTAGAAGTTCATCAGGTAGATATTCCTCAAAAATTGTGTCTATAGTGTCTAATATTCATCGAATTTTGGATGCAAATCGTGATGATTTTATTCATCATAATTCAGAATATATTGGGTATAATCTACCTGTATTATAGTCTGATTTTACTATTTCTCATTCTGTATTTTCTTCTTCATCGTCATTTGTAGTCACTATGACTTCGGGATGAGAGAAAATAATTTTTCAGAACTTGAAATTGGGTGTTCATACTATGATATATCGTTGATTTTCTAGTATCTTACTTGCTAAGAAATTTGAGTTATATATCGATATATATCATTTGTTTCCTTTTGTATCTAGAAAATGGATATCGTAAATTCTTTTGCCTCATCTACTAAATACATTTTTTTTAACTATTTGTCATTTGGTCATTATTGCTAGTTTTTTCTTGTCTTTGAAAAAAAGATTATTCTGGTCTATTTCATCGAGCGTTTTCATATTAGATCTGTCTTCGTAGGTCCTAGGAAAATGTGTCAAAAGGTCTCTGAGTGTCTTTATTCAGTTTTCTTCCAATATTTTGATGTATTTCCCTGTAGTTTTGATGTGAGACTTTAATTCTGACATTATTTTTTTTAAGTAAAGTGCTGTAATCATATTGTATTTCGTTTACTTTTCAATAACTTTTTCAGACATTTTGTTATTTGATTGAAATAAAAAATTAATTAACTATATTATTGTTGTTTTATTTTGTATGGGCTTTTTTATGAAGAAATGAGTACGATTCTTTCTGTGATTTTTAGTTATTACGACATTGTTTTTCCAGGCTTATAAATTTTTGTGATCAAATTCTAATAATATAGAGGTGGTAACTCAAACTAAAAAAGTTTCACTAAACGAATTTTTGGCATTTTATCAATCTTGATCTTTCAAAAAATTACAACTAAATAATGATACTGATTTGAAATGATATATTTACTTGTGAACTTGAAAGACAATACCTTTGATGAGTTTTAGAAAGACTATTGTTGAACAAAACTATTCAGTTTATGAATCTAAAAAACCATTGAGTTCCTCTTTAAAAGACTTGGGGATATCTATGACTGGTAAGGTTTTGATAGATGTTGCGTTTGATAAAACAAGTATGTTTGAGAAGATAATAGAACAGGTATTTCCTATAGTTTTGTTTTTGTTAGCATTTCTTTTGATAGCAAAATTTGCAATGCCAAAATGAGGAGGAGGATTTCCTTTCAATATAAAGGCATGAAAGCTTAGCGATAAAACAAAAATGACTACTAGATTTGAAGATGTGGCATGAATGGAAGAGGTAAAAATGGAGCTTTCTGAAATGGTAGATTATCTAAAAAATCCTGAAAAATATCATAAGGTTTGAGCCAGACATCCAAAATGAGTTTTGCTTTTTGGCCAGCCATGATCTTGAAAAACATTATTGGCTAGAGCTGTAGCATGAGAATCTAATGTTCCTTTTTTCTCTGCATCAGGTTCTGAATTTATGGAAATGCTTGTGGGAATGTGAGCCGCTAAGGTTAGAGAGTTGTTTGGGAAGGCAAAGGCAGCATGAAGAGCAATTATTTTTATAGATGAAATAGATGCAATCTGAAAAAAAAGATGATCTGGATATACTGGTGGACATCAAGAACAAGAACAAACATTAAATCAAATATTGACTGAGATGGATGGATTTGATAATACAACGAATGTGATAGTAATAGCTGCTACAAATAGACCAGATACCTTAGATCCAGCATTACTTAGAGCATGAAGATTTGATAGGAAGGTTATGGTTTCTGCCCCAACTTATGATGAGAGAATTATGATATTCCAATATTATTTGAAGAAGAAAAAAACAACAAAAAAGGTTAGTTTGGAATCTTTAGCAAAAAGAACTAGTTGACTTGTATGAGCCGATATAGAAGCTATAGTTAATGAGGCTTCTCTCAAAATAGCAAAAGAAGATAGAACTGTTATTGATTGGTCAGATTTCGAATATGCTTTGGAAAAAATCCTTATGTGACCAGAAAAAAAGATTAAATCAATGAATGAACAAGAGAAAAATATTGTGGCTTACCATGAACTTTGACATGCGGTCACTGCATATAATCTACCTCATGTAGATCCAGTAGAAAAAATTTCTATTGTTCGTAGAGGTCAGGCTTTGTGAGTTACTTGGATGAGTCCGGATGAAGATAAATATCTATATTCAAAAAGTAAATTTTTGGAGGAACTTGTTTCATTACTTGGAGGAAGAGCTGCTGAGGAGATATTCTTTGGTAAGGAAAATATAACTACTTGAGCAAGTAATGATTTTCAAAAGGCTACGGATATAGCAGTTAATATGTTAGTAAAATATGGAATGGATGAGGATTTGTGAACAATATCTTATAATGATACTGATGAGGAGTGATATAGGCCTTTCAAAAATTATAGTGAAAAGACCGCTCAGATTATAGATGAAAAGGTAAAAGAATATATTTGAACTGCTTATAAAAAGTCTTTAGAGCTTATAAAATTAAATAAAAATCTTATCGATAAGATGGCAAAGGTTCTTCTTGAAAAAGAGTATTTGACTAGAGAGGAATTTGAAAGCATGATGAAAGATCTTTCTAATGCAGACTCAGTTTTAAAAGAATTGAAAAAAGATAAATAGATTTTATATTACCACCTAAATAATGAAAACAATATATGTACTTGATTGGTATACAAATAAAAATGTAGCGGTAGATAAGGTATCAGATGAAATAGTTGAGAAGCTAAAACACTGAGACAAAATAGTTTATCAACCTTTGGAGTCAAAACCTAGTAATAAGTCTAGTGTGTGAATATATGTTGGACATACTTTTGAGACGGATAGAAAGGGTGTTTTTCAGAGACTTTTGGAGGGAGATGAAAGAGTTTATTTTGATCAACAACAAAAATTTTCTTTAGAAATATTTCCTTTTTTTAAGAAGCTATTTAAAAAGAATTTTCAAAATTCTATTCCTGTGACTGCTAGATTTAATATATTTGCTGATCAGATTTATTTCTATTTTTATTCTGAAGAAAGATATATTTTTACTGATTTTGTAAAAGAACTTAGACAAGAATTATGAAAAAATATTTTCTTATTCCAAATATGAGCTAGGGATATGGTTAGAATGTCGCCTGGTACTGATTGTATAGTTTGATGTAATGGGATAAATCTTTGTTGTAAGAGTACTAGGCCTTTACCTAGTGTGGAGATAGAAAATATAATACTTCAAAACCTAGAATGAAGAGATATAGAAAGATTGAAATGAAGATGTGGAAAACTAAAATGCAGCATTGTATATGAACTTGAATTATATCTAGAGGAGAGTAGTAAATATCCAGCTAAATGAACAAAAGTTAAAGTTAAAGATTGTGAAACGTGTGGAATTACAACTTCTTTCAATATTATGACTTGAGATGTCGTATTGAGGACTGAGGATGGGGTGACACATAGAATACCTTTGGCTCAAATTATATTAAAGAAAGAAGCTACAGAAAAAGAAAAAAATCAGGTTATTGAAAAAGATAAAGAACAAGTTATAGAGAAAGTAAAAAAATAGATTTAGTATTAATATATTTCAATGTTGAAAATAGCATCTATATCTTGGGTAGTACTTACCGTTGTTATAGTTTTGATACCAGTATTGTATGTTTCGTATTTTTTTTCGATGAAAGTTATTAAGTTGATTAAGCTTATTGCATATAAGTCATTTAAGATAAATCAATTTCAAAAAATAAAAACTGACCTTATGCAAGATATTAAAGATTGAAAATCTTATTTTAGGCAGTGAAATAAATTTGATTTTAAAAATACATATAATGGGTTAAAAATAATTATTATTAAAATGAAGAGTTTTTTTAAACCTATTGCAGAAAAAATAAAAATTTTACAAAATAAATTGTATTTAAAAATATCTAATGTTGATCTAAAATCTATACATAATATAAAAAAAATACAAAATACTGAATCCAAAAATAATAATCCTGAAGTGGTATATGAAAAAATAAAAATTGCTAAAGATGATGCAAGCTTTTTGTGAGTTAATATAAATCTGGACGCTGTAATTAATGCCCATAGTGGACAGAAAGAAGAAGAGATTGAGGAGTTATCATTAGAGGAGAGAGAGAGTATATTAAGAAATAAAAAACTTATTGAGAAGATTATCTATGAATCTTTGGTCTTTAAAAAAGAATGAAGATTTGATGAATATGAAAAGAAAATAATAGAATGACTAGCTATTGATTCAGATGATAAAGAATTAAACAAGCTTTTGGCAGAATATTATTTTAGTATATGAAATCATAAAAAGGCACTTTCTATGTTGAAAAAAATTATAGACGTGGATCCAAAAGACCATAAAGCTATACGACAAATAGGTGAAATATATTTGGTATGAGGAGAGTATGAGGTTGCTGAAATACTTATTAATAGGGCTATTTCTATGAATTGAGATAATCCAAAATATTATGCTAGTTTGGTTGAACTTTTGTACAATACGGACAGAAGAATGGATGCAATTACTGTTTTGGAAAACGAACTAATAAGACTTAGACCTAGTAATTTAGATTACCTTATTACTTTGGCTGAGCTTTATGAGGAAATGTGAGAAATACAAAATGCAAAAAAATATTACTTTAGAATATTGGAACAAGATCAGTCCAACGAAAAAATAAAAAGAAAATTACAAAAAATTACAGAAGATTCAATTTTATAGTAATTTTTCTTAAAATGTTAGCTAACTATTACCAAAATTTAAAGGATCTTATATGATTTAAAACCATATCTTGAGATGCAGAATATACCAAAGATATTTATGAGGCTAGCGAATGGCTTTGTAATTTGTTGGTAGATAATTCTATAACTGCAAATATTATGAATTGATATGGAAATCCTATAGTTTTCTGAAATTATTTCGTGGATAAGGATTTGCCTACTTGTTTGTTTTATGCACACTATGATGTAAAATACGCACAAAAATCAGACTGATGGAAGCATGAGCCTTTTTCTTTGTATATAGGTAAGGACAATATTATAGGTAGGTGAGTATCTGATAATAAATGACTTTTGCTTATCTGACTTATGAGTATTTTTGATCTTATAAAAGAAAAAAAACTTTGATATAATCTAAAGATTGTATTGGAATGAGATGAAACAATATGATCTCCTAAGCTAGCTAATTTTTTTAGAGATTATCAAGAAAATTTAAAATCAGATTTTTGTCTTATTAGTGATACAAATATTATAGCAGATAATCCTTGTTTGGATATATGATACAGATGAAATATAAATATGGAATTGAAGCTTATGACAGCAAAAACTGATTTGCATTCATGAACTTTTGGTGGCTTAGTGCCCAATGCTATCCATGAACTAGCTTTATTGCTTTCTAGATTGTATGATATAAATAACAAAGTAACTATTCCTTATTTTTATTATGATGTGGAACCGGTTTCTATACCTATTTATCTAAAAAATAAAAGACTTAAATTTGATTCTCAGAAGTTAATGCAAGATACAGGAGTAAAAATCTTGTTGAAGGATAAGGACTTGGATGTTTATACTCAAATTGGGCTTAGACCAACTGTTCAAATTACTGGTATAAATTGATGATATGTTTGAAGTTGATTTAAGGATAGTATACCAAATACATCCAGCGTAAAGATAAATTTTAGAATAGTAAGAAATCAAAATATAAATAAAATAATTAACTCATTCGAACAATGGTTAAGATTTAATGTATCGAGTTATGTAGAACATAAATTGGAAGTTTTGGATTATTGTGAACCCTGTAAGGTTGGTGTTGATAATCCTTTTGTGAGAAAGGCTGAAAAATTATTGAGAGCCATTTTTGAAAAAGAAGTTATTTATAAATATTCATGATGATCTTTACCAATTTTGAATTCTTTTAAGGATATATTGGGTGCTGATCAGGTTTTGGTTCCTTTGTCAAATGAGGACTGTAATGCTCATGGGGTTAATGAGAACCTAACAATAGAGATGGTCGAAAAATGATTTACTTTTTTTAGTAATTTCCTATCTAAGTAAAAAAAGTTTGATAATAGGATTCATTTATCTATATTTCAGTTTGTAAAAAATTTAGTTGGATATGTAATTTATAGATGGTAAAGATGGAAGATTTAAAGCTACCTCCTCATAATTTAGATGCAGAAAAGTGAGTTTTGTGTTGAATTTTGATGGATAATGAAATTATGTATTTCTACGATTGAATGTGATTTGTGGCTGAAGATTTTTACCAGAAAGAACATGTTTTTATCTATAAGGCGATTAAGGATCTTTGGGTAGCACGTAAAACAATCGATGTTTTGACTCTAGGAGATCAGCTTAGTAAAAATTGAGTTCTTGATGTCGTTTGAGGTTCGGATTATCTCTATGATATATCTACTTTTTTGCTTAGTAGCTCTTCTTGTCCTGAATATGCTAGAATCGTTAAAGAAAAATCTACACTTAGAAATATTCTTAAGGTTTCACAGAAAATTATTTGAGATGTATATGATCAGAAGGAAACATTAGATATTTTGGAGGCTATAGAGAAAAGAATATTTGACTTAACTCAAACTAAAACGTCCGATACCATCAAACATATAAAAGATATTTTGAATACAAGAATAGAGGATTATATGGATATAGTGGATCATCCTGAAAAACTAAACGATCAGAAAGTATTGTCTGGTTATTTTATGTTGGATGAAATGCTTGGTTGATTTAAACCAAATGAACTTATTATCTTGGCAGCTCGTCCTAGTATGGGAAAAACAGCATTGGCACTAAATCTACTTAAAAATGCAGCAATAGACCAGAAAAAAACGGTTGCAATGTTTTCATTGGAAATGTGATCTGGGCAGATTGTAGATAGGTTAGTATCAATGGTGGCAAATATTCCAATG
>JAYSML010000016.1:0-7147 GCA_043724745.1 bacterium | reverse complement strand
ATTTGTGATTATTTGCTAGAGAGAGTAAAATCTATTTACCAAAATACCACATTGCAAATTTCTATAATAGTAATGCTGTTTTTGTTATTATACTGATTTGTTAGGATTACCTTTTGGGTAATGAGTATTTTGTGATTTATTCTTTTTAAAATATTGTGCTTACTGAAAGTCTATAAGTTTGAAAAGATAACAGTGGAAGCAGATAGGGTATTGTAGTTAGAAATATGATTTATGGTTGATTTTTGCTCGAAAAAACATATGTTGTTTGTCAGTGCGTTTTTGTCGTTACAGGATTTATGACGTAAACTGTTTTTTGTGCTCTTGTAGTTCAACGGGATAGAGCAACTCTCTCCTAAGGAGTAGATACAGGTTCGAGTCCTGTCGGGGGCAATTTGATATTGAGCTTATCAATATATCGGAACATTGTTTTAATGGTATTAACTATTCGCTTTGTTTCTCGTATTTTATTTATGTAATTATTATTTATCATGGCAACAAAAAAGGTTGTAAAAACAAAAGAAAATGTGAAAAGACATGAAACTGACACATGATCTCCTGAGGTTCAGATTTCTTTGCTTACTGATGAAATTGTTTTCTTGCAACAGCATTTAGTTCTTCATAAAAAGGATTTTGATGCGAAGAGAAGTTTGTTAAAAAAAGTAGCTAAAAGAAGAACTCTTTTGAGGTATCTAAAAGAAACAAACATAAAAATTTATTCTATAATTTCTAAAAAGTTTGACTTAAAAGCTTAATTTAGAAATTTTTTCTGCATAAAACTTTTTAAGTTATCTATTCTTAGGAATATGTAGATTTAAAAAAATATGCGATTTTATATTTTAACGTTTTATATTATGAGTTTTGTACTATCTGATATAGTAATTCCTGTAATCAAGGAATGAAAGAAGGTAAAATGAGTAATTTTGAAAAAAATAGAAAACTGAGTTTTGGTAGACTGTTGTGATGCTGCATTTACATGAGTGATATTGTCTAAGGAAGTAAAAGAATTGGAAAGATCTGGATATGAATTACATCCAGGTAGAGAAATAGAACTAGAAATTGTAAATACTGCTATTAGACATGAAGACGGATACTATATCGTATCTGTAACTAAGTTATTACAATACGACCTATGGAAATCTATTATCAAAAAATTTGAAGATGATGAGGTTATCACTGTTTGTCCAACTGAGGCGAACCTATGATGATTGCTTATTGATATGCACGGTATAAAATGATTTATACCTCTTTCTCAATTGGCTCCTATACATTATCCTAGAGTAGAAGATGGAGATCAAGAATTGATTTTCGACAAGCTATTGGAACTTCTTTGAAAAGAAATTAAAGTAAGAATAATAAATATAGATGAGGAAGAAAAGAGAATTATTCTATCAGAAAGAGATGCTCTAAGAGAGGAGAAAGAAGCTATACTAAAGGAATTGGAAGTTGGAAAAACTTTTGATTGAGTAGTAAGTGGTGTTTCTTCTTACGGACTTTTCGTAACAATAGGATGAACAGTAGAGTGATTGGTTCATATATCAGAAATTACATATGGACATGTATCTAATATTGATAATCTATGAAAGGTTGGAGATAAAATACAAGTTAGAGTTATTGGACTAGAAAATGGCAAAATATCATTGTCAAGTAAGAGTTTGAAAGACGATCCATGGACAGCCCTTCCAAAAGCTCACAAAGTTTGAGATATCATCGAATGACAAGTTATTAGATTTGTTCCTTATGGAGTTTTCGTTAGAGTTTTCAACGATATCAACTGATTGGTTCATCTTAGCGAACTTTCTCAAAGAAGTATAAATAATCCAAATGAAGTAGTTAAGCTTTGACAAACTGTAAAGGCAAAAATTATTTTGTTGGATCCAAAAAATAGAAAAATCTGACTTACTATGAAATGACTTTATGAAGAGCCTGTTGTTGCTACAAAGAAAGTAGAAGCTACTGCAAAGGTAGAAAAAAATTTTGAGGGGAAGGGTCTTGAATGAATAGTGAAAAAATTGTCAGAGGAAAAACTAGAAGAGACGACTAAAAAGATATCTGAAAAGCTTGATAAAAAAACAGATAAGAAAGATGGAGTAGTGAAAAAAGAAAAAATAGAAAAGGTAGAAAAAACTGAGGTTGTTACTGAGAAGAAAACTACAACAAAAAAAACAAAAAAAGATTCAGAATAATTTGTTGTTTTAGTCTTTTGTGATAAGAAAAAAAATCTATGTTTAATATAAATAGATACAATTGATCTTATAAAAACAGTAAAGTTAATCTTTTGAGTCAGCTTATTCCTTTTTTTAATTTACAATTGGTCAATACTATTGTGGATGGAGGAGGATGAGCTGATTTTTTTGGTAGTCCAGAAAATAAGGAAAAAATATCTAAGCAATTATTGGATGCGAATATAGTATGACTTACACAAAAATGAGACGCTATAATAGAGATATCTCCAGAAGATAATCTGCCGGAACTTAAAAATGAAATATATAGACTTATTGAAAAAAGTTTTTCACTGGTTTGATGAAATACAGGTAAGTGAATAAAAACAGATCATTACAACGATGAAAATTTTAAACAGTTGATTGTGGTAAGAAATACGGCTTCTGATAATCTATTTTTGTCGTGATATAGGTATTCTTTGGTAGCATCTGCTATAGATTCGGAAAACAAACTAAATACTCCTATGTGAACTTTTTTTGATTTTGATAAGGAGGCTTTGGAAAAATTGGTCGATGGTAATGCGATAGAGCTTTGAACTGCTTGGGTAAACAAGGATGCTGGACGTGTATCTATATATGGTTTGCATGGAATACGAGATGGATTGGTGCATCTAAATGATAAATATAAAAATAAATATTTTATATGAAAAATGACTATTCCATCTGAGGAATCTCCAGAATCGTATTCTACGAAATCTAAGGATTTTTCTATAGGATATCTGAATAAATTTTATTCATTATGAAGTTTTCATCAACAGGTAAAACCTAAATCTGATTTTGTTTATTCTTATCAGGATTTTGATTCAATTATAAAAGATATGAATTGAAATTATTCTGTAGATGAAAAAAACTTAAAAGAGATATTGAAGGAAATTGATCCAAAAAATATTAATTGATTATTCCCAAATATGTTTCCGATATATTTGGATAGAATAAAAAAACTAGATTATGTAGGTACTGTAAAAAATTGAAATGTTTGTGAATCTGGTATAATAGTTGATTGTGATGAGATTAAAGAAGAAGTAGTTAATTCACGTAAAAAAGGTATAGAAGATTGGAAATCTAAATTTGGTAATTCTAAAATCAAGTATTGAGATTATTTGGCTATGTCTAAATCTCTATAGTCGTATTTTCTCAGTCTGGGTCTTGGAAAATTAGTTTATATGCAGCCAACTGCATTTTTTCTTTTGTTTCGGAATCTCAGTAAATATAATCTCCTACTATTGGAAGTCGCTTCTTTGATAGGTGGTATCTGATTTGGTGAGTACGTCATGTTAGTATTTCTATTTCTAATTTTACTCTTTTACCAGATTTGGTAAAATTTATAATTTTGGTAATCCCTAGTTTGGATATAGAATTCGGTACTTTTGGTACCACCATTTCTTCTATAATAAAAGGCAAAGAGATACTGTCTAAAAACTCCTCTCATTTTGGAGTAAGATCAGATTCAGCCTTATAAAATTTTTTGATTTTTGTATTTTCTTTATCTTCTATGTTTTTGGCGATAGTTTTTTGGTCAAATAATTTTTTGAAGTGGTTAAGTCATCTCTCTGTTTTGGCTATGATCATGAGTCAGTCAGTTTCTTTATCCAACCTATGTAAAATACCGGCTCTGATAAAGTTTCATATGCTTGGAAGGCTTTTGAATTTATGATAAAGAAATCAAACCACTGATGGACTGTGTATGTCTCGGATGCTGACTGGATGTGTCAAAACTCATTTTGGTTTATTTATTATCAAAAAATCTTCTTTTTCGTAAACTATTGGTATATCAATATCTGGAGACTCTTCGAGTATTTCATTGGAAAGATATCTTTTTAAATCGTCTATTTCGATTTTGTCACCGTTTTTTAGTTTATATGATTTTTTAGTTTTTTTGTTGTTTACCAAAATGCCTCATCTTTCGATGATATGATGGAAAAAGTTCCTAGAATAATTGAATTCTCTAGCTAATCGAGTATCTATCCTTTCTCATTCTCATATATAATTAGTTTTAAGCATTATTTATATTCAGATTTAAATCTTCTTACTTCTACTAAAGTTGCTGATAAATACAAGATTTGCTGTTAAAATTTGCATTTTTTGAAAATCCGATTATAATTATACCGGTTTATATATTAATTATTAATAATGACAGATTTCCGAGCTCCTATAGATCAAAGTAAACAAACGCCAGAACAAAAGACTGAGACTGTAGTTTCTCCTATTGTAGAACCAGCTAAAGTTGTTACTTCAACTACTGTTGTTAATCCAGTTGTTACTCCTACTCCAGTAAATGCTCCAGTGCAAAATACAGAAATAAAAGAATGACCCTTGGACAGAGTTATAAAAAGTTTAGTTCATTTTATAGCACAAATGATATGACAGCCAGATCCTATTACTGGAGAAAAAAGCGCTCCAACTATACCTGGTAATGTGGCCCAGAAGGTTCGAGATACAGCCAATAAGGCTATAGAAAAAGTTGGTGATGTGGCACAAAAAACTGTAGATATTACGGGTTCTGTGGTAAATAAAGTTGGAGATGTAACTCAAAAAGCAGTCGAAACTACTACTTCAGCTGTAAATGCAGTAAAAGATATTAAACAAGATATTATGTGAACAAATCAACCAGCAACTCAGTCTTTGGAAAGTCTAGGAAAACCAGAATAAATTAAAGCTATCATATATGCTAATAAGAGAGTCGAAAGGCTCTTTTTTTATTGTTTTGAAAATTGAGTTAAAATCCAAAAAATGACTTATGATTAATTTATCTAATTTGCTATTGATTTTATGATTAATATTTTTATAAGGATCTTACCAAAAAACAATTGTTATGAGTATACTTATTATTTGTTGTTTTTTGGTACAAGCATCCCTTTTCTCTAATGAGGTTTCTATTCCGTTGAATCCTGCGTTTACTTATTGTACACAACAGTCAGTTGGTACGTACGAACCGCAATTTATGGTTATCGAGCCGACTTCTTGCTTTGGTGTGGTGGTTTCAAAAATTACAAAACTACGCCTTTCTGTGCGGATCGTTCAGGATTCTGTTGATTTAAACTGGTTGATGCCTGTGCCAATCTGAATTCTGCCCCATATACACGAGCATGGGGCGTTAAAAATGGTGTTTGTGACTCTTAGTTAACTAACCCTTAAATCTACCCGGTGGCAATCCGCCGGGAAGTTTTTTTTTAATTTTGAAAAGGTATTGATTTAAAGTCAAATTTTTTTTAAATAAATTTGTTTACATATTATATTGATGAAATGGTGTTTTGACATTTATTAGGTGAAGACTTTATCCATAGGGAACTTAGGCCTTTTCGTTTTATAAAAAATGAAGACGGTACATGGGAAACAGAAGAAATACAGAATGTTGAATCTAATGTAATTGGTATTGATTGAGGCGCAGAGGTGATTTTGATGAGGCATATATGAATTATAGGATGTATATCTAATGAAATTGCTCATATGTTGATTGATTTCGATGATTTTCATTACGTTCCTAGAGATATTGTGAATATCCATTCTGATTGTCCTAATATTTATTGACCTCTTGATTTGCCTGCATTTATGGACGATAGAGAAAATATTATAAAAATTACTAAATTAGAAAACTTGCAAGATATTTTTTTGGAAAGAGAACTAAAACCACATAAGGATAAAAACATTGAAAATTTTCATAAATATAATTCACCAAAAATTTGCGATAAAAATTTAAAAACTGTAAAAAAATATACACAAAGGAAGAAATAAATTTTACATACCAATAAAAAAGTGGTTATAGGGCAGTTATGGACTACAATGTTTTCTCTTGATTTTTAAACTAATATATTTACCAATTTTCTTGCTAATCTAAAAAGTAAAGCCTATGGAATACAAAGTTTTGAACATTGGTAAATGATTTTAGCATTGCGTTATTATTACTGCTTTTGAAAACCACTTGGCGAATTCGTCAGGTGGTTTCCTTTTAAATTTAAATTTTGAGGAGTGAAATTATTCATTTACCAAAAAATATAAATGAACCATGACTTATCGTTTTACCTATGATTACTGCCAAAACAAAGTAGGGGAACTTAATCTTCTTATATAAAAGTCTACAACCTACAACATCTGCCAATATTGGCAGAAAACAAAATATAGCAAAAAGAAATGTAAAGAATTTGCCTCTATCGGATTCTATATATTTTTCTCGTTTGAGTCATATTTGAGTGATTTTGTTTTCACTATCGAAATATTTATTTATTTTTTTTAATATGCGAGAAAATAGATCGGTTTTGTCTGCATGGTTATATAAAACAATTTTTTTGATTATATAATTTTGTAAAAATCGAAGGACTATATCTGCTAATGTAACTACTAAAACTGTGATGATAAGCAATAATCGCGGATTGGCCTTTTGTATCAACAATACTCATGTCAAAGAGTAGGCTGCAGGACTAAGTATAGGCGGCACTAGAGGTGAAAAAAACAATATAAGTCATAGTATAATCAATTGTAATGTCATTTATTTTTTCTGCAAAAGATTAAATCGTAGATGTTTTTATATATAAAGTAAACCTCTTGAATTTCTTTGTATGTTTTGGATTGTACATAAATAAAAAATAATTTCAATCAAATGGGCTTTAATTTAGATGTCATATAATTTTATTAGTATAATAATCTGTTGCTTTTGGGTAGTTACTCCTTAAATTAAGACTCGCTTTATTATTAATAATTTCATATATCATGTCATGATACTCAAACTTTCGTTGAAAAAGACTTTTTGCTAAAAAATTCTGAGAAAAGTCTGGCGAAAAGAAACCATATGGAGATAGAAAACCAGAAGGAAGACCATATGGTGAAAAGAAACCATATGGAGATAGAAAACCAGAAGGAAGAACATATGGCGAAAAGAAACCATATGGAGATAGAAAACCAGAAGGAAGAACATATGGCGAAAAGAAACCATA
>JAYSML010000015.1:0-6441 GCA_043724745.1 bacterium | reverse complement strand
AGTGAATGGATTATTTGTCATTTCTTCGTGAGGTAGGAAAATATATGACGGTAAATACAATGATAGCGAAGGAATCTGTGAAAAAAAGAATAGAAGATCCAGATAAATCTATTACATATGCCGAATTTAGTTATATGCTTATACAGTGATTTGATTTCCTTACATTGTTTGAAAAACATGGTGTGCAACTTCAACTTGGATGATCTGATCAATGGTGAAATGTAACTACGGGAATGGAGCTTATATGAAAAAAGCTTGGTAAACAAGCTTTTTGTTTGACTATTCCTTTGGTGACAGACGCAAGTGGTGCTAAATATGGAAAGTCAGCTGGTAATGCTGTACGAGTAGATAAATCTAAAAATAGCCCATATTTTGTATATCAATTCTTTATGAATTCAGAGGATTTTTTGGTAGATAAATTATTGAAGGTGTTTTCTCTTAAGTCCTTGGAAGAAATCGATACTATAGTAAAAAGACATATGGAGGATCCGGCAATTAGATATGGACAGAAAGAATTGGCTTCTCGAGTAGTGGAGGTCCTTTTCTGAAAAGAGGCAGTAGCTCAGGCTCAGAAAATTTCTGAGATTCTTTTTGGTAGTGAAGATAAAATGGAATTAATTAAAAATATGTCGTCGGAAGATTTGCAGGCTTTGACTCGAGAAACGTGAGGAGTTAAATTAAATGAGGAGCAGTTGAAGAATGAATTAGGAACAGTTGGAGAGTGAATGAGAATTTTGGATTTATGTGTGCAAGCTGGTATTGCTGAGTCAAATGGTGAGGTGAAAAAGTTAATTCAATCATGATCGATTTATTGTAATGAGGAAAAAATAGAAGATTTACAAAAAGTATTAAGTGAGGCTGATTTCATAAATTGAGTTTTGCTTCTTAGAAAGTGAAAGAAAATGTTTAAAGTTGTGAAGATTTAAATATGCGAATTTTACCTCCATTTCTCTTCAACCTTACTTGATTGATAGATACCTTTTTGGTTAAACTTTTTGGAAAAGAAGAAGATGATTGAACGCTCCATGATGGAATATGAACGTTGATGATTGTTTGATGAATTGTGGCTTGAGTTATTGCTTTGATTATTTTACCATGAGTAACTAAAGAAGCGTTTTCTCTTTCGTATAAAGCATTGTTATTTCTGATTATTGCAGGATTGTCTTATGGAATGGCGGCATTTCCTTATTTTAAGGCTCTACAAAATGAACAAATAGAAAATATTACGCCAATGTATCAAATAGTTCCTGTTTTTACTTATTTGCTTGGGATTGTTTTCCTTAGAGAAATAATTCCATTTCCTATTTTATTATGTATTTTGTGAATCGTTATAATAACATCTTTGTTTTATGTAGATTTTGGAACATTCCATATTAATAAAAAAGCGTTGGTATTATGTAGTATTTCGGCCTTATTGTATGCAATTTCATATGTGTTTTTCAAGGTATGATGACTTGCTGAATGAAACTTTCGAGTAGCCTTATTTCGAGAACATATAGGTGTCTTCTTGGTTGGTTTATATTTTTTCTTTTTTCGTCGCACAAGACGTTCTACATTAAAATATTTTAAAACATCATGACGAAAATTTAGTTTGTTAAATCTCGTGAATGAATTATTTTTTATCTGATGAGTAATCTCTGTTAACTATTTATGATTTTCTCATTATGTTGTTTATGTATGAATTCTTTCTAATGCTATCCAACCAATGATGGCCTTCCCTATGAAATATCTGGCTTATCGTATAAAGCCTGAGTGGTATGAGTGGAATTATTCCAAAAAACAGCTATTAGTTAAGGCGATTCTAGTTTTAGTATTACTTATTGGAGTATGATATATTTCGTTGCATATTGGAATATAAAATTTGTTTTTTGTCAAACTTCAACTTGAATTTTCGAGCCAAAACACTAAAAGAAGTTGTTTGTTTTTCTGTATTTTTATTAGTTAATGTGTGACGATGAAGCTTAGTAAGAGAAAAATTTTTTTGATTATGATTTTGGTCTGACTTTTTTTCGTTTTCTTTGTTTGAAGAAAATTTGATACGGAAACAGGTAAAAGACATTTTATAATAACTGCTAACTGAGTAAATCATTTTAGAAAAGGGCTTGACGTTTCTGGAGGAACTAAATTGGTTTATAAAATATCTTATGATAAATATGAACAAATTTACACTAATAAAACTGAACTTGCTGCTTTGAAAAAAAATATAGAAGAAATTATTCTAAAAAACATAGATAATAGAATATCTAAACTTGGTGTAAGTGATTATAAGGCTTATGTACAAACTTTGGATACAAGTAATTATATAGTGGTAGAAATATGATGAGTGGCTGATCTAGATCAGGCGAAATGAATTATATGAAAAACTGTAGAATTAGAATTCAAACTACAAAACAAAGCAACTCCTACTAAAGACTCTATACAAAAAAGAAAAACTTTGGCAGAAGGATTCTATGCTGAATTAGTAAAAGATCCTGATTTGTTAAAACAAATATGAGATGGAAGATGATCTCAAAATGTATTTTATAATTTATATTCAGGAGTAACAAGTGATCAATTGCCTGATGTTTACAAAAATAGATTATGACTTATAAACTCTATTGAGCTTGGAAAATTAAATAGTGAAATGATTGAAGGAAAATATGCTTATATAGAGGCAAATCCTCAACAAGGAATACAGACATGAGTAGATCTGAATTGATGGACAATGTTTCGTGTTTTGGATAGGAAAGAAAATTCATTAGCATCTGTATCTTCTACTAATATAAAAGAAGCTGCTAGTAAGTTGTGACTTGATGTGCAATCAAAAAAACAAGAAAATGTAAGTGTAAAAGTTGGTGAGTATGATTATAACGAAAAAACTCAGACTTTAACTTTCAATGAATCAGATTTTGCTAAATGACAGGAGGCATATGATGTAAGAATTTATGCTGTAAATAAGCCTACTGCTTTATGAGCAAGCAAAGAACAAAGTAAGTTGAATGATGAGATTTTACAAAAGAACGTAGAGCAAATTACAAAAACAATAAAACAAAAATCTGACTATGAATGAACGGGAGTGAAATTGTCTAATGATGGTTGGATGGAAAAAACAAAATTAACTACATTGATTTCTGCTTTCACAGACCAAAAGGATGGTGAAGTAAAAGAATATAAACAACTAAATACTACTTATATAGTTTATATGAGATCACATAAGGCAGCTAGTCAGAATATGAATTCTGTTCTAATTGTTTCTAAGATGACTAGTGATTTGAAAAAACAATTTGATAAAAACGTTAAGACAAAAACTATTTATACAATAGAAGATATATTTGTTCAAAACAAGGAAAGTTGGTTACCGGCTATAGATACACAAAATAGAGTACTAAATGGGGCATTCTTTAAATTTGCAAATACAAGTACTGATCAATTAGGAAAACCGGTTGTTGTGATAAATTTGGATGATAACTGAAAGGAAGTTTTCTGTGATATATCAGATAAAAATATATGAAATCCGATGGCTATATTTGTATGATGAAATCTTTTGACTTCACCTACTATCCAAACAAAGATTTGTGGTGGAACAGCTCAGATTGATGGTACATTTACTGTAGAAGAAGCAAAAAAACTTGTAAATGATCTTAATGATTGAGCGTTACCAGCTCCACTTATTTTGATGCAAGAGGAAAAAATTAGTCCTAGTCTATGAAGTAATGCGCTTACGTCTGCTATGCGAGCATGACTTTTGTGATTTATAGCAATAGCTTTGCTTATTTGGTTTATGTATGGATTTAAAAGAATGATACTTACTTCATTAGTTTTGATTGGATTTTTGGCAGTATTGTTTGGATTTGTGAAACTTATAGATTATGCGTTATCACTTAGTGGAATAGCTGCGCTTATACTTGCTTTGGGTATGTGAGTAGATGCAAACATCTTGATATACGAAAGACTGAACGAAGAGATGAAAACATGAAAGAGATATCTTTCTGCGATTGATCATGCCAAGGATAGAAGTCGAGCTGCAGTTAGAGATGGTCAAATAAGTACTTGAATAATATGATTAGTTTTGTTTAGTTTATGAACAAATGTATTTAAGTGATTTGGATTTATGACTATGCTTACAGTTGCTTTGACATTGTTATTTAACGTTCCTTTGACTAAAGAATTATTACATATATTTTTCGATAATAAAGATGAAAATAATTAGAACTTTATTAGACTTTAAAACTAAATAAATCAGAATATTTTAAATTATAATATAGAAAAATGAAGATTTCAACATCTGATGTAAAAAGATGAACAGTTTTGAAAATTGATGGACAACTTTATAAGGTAGTAGATACGGCACATACTCATATGTGAAGATGATGAGCGACAGATAAATATAAGGTAAAGGATATTGTTACATGAAGAACAAATGTGTTTACTTATAATGCTGGATCTATATTGGAACAAGCTGAAGTTAGCACAAATAATGCAATATTTCTTTATAGTGCATGAAATACTTATAGTTTCATGGAAAATGATTCTGGTGAAATGCATGATTTGGATAAGGATATGGTAGATGATATTTCTGGATATCTAAAAGAAAACATGGATTGTTATCTAACAATATATGAGGGTAATGTAATATGAGTTTTGCTTCCAATAACTGTAAGTTATAAGGTAGCAGCTACTGTGCCTGGTGTAAAGTGAGATAGAGCAACAGCTGGAAAAAAGCCTGCAACAATAGAAACATGACTTGAGGTAATGATACCTTTGCATAAAAATGAAGGAGATACGGTGACAGTAAATACAGAAACTTGAGAAGCTAACTAATTTTGTTTCTTAAAAAGAATAATTTCATGATAAAATTTTTCAAACAAGAATTTGCTAATTTATTATCAGAATATACTCAGATTTCAGCTTGAGAGATATTGGCTTTGATAGAAATTCCACCAGAAAATATACCTGGTGATCTTGCTTTCCCATGTTTCAAAATATCTGGAATACTAAAAAAATCTCCAAATCAGGTCTCTAGTGAACTAGTACAAAAACTGGAGGGATGAAATCAGGTTTTTTCTAAATTTGAGGCATTGGGACCATATCTAAATGCAAGTTTTGATAAGAGATTTTTCATTGAGAAGTTTTTCGTAGAGGAGAAGATAAATCACTATAAGGAAAATATAAATACTAGGGTAATGGTAGAATATATGAGTGCAAATCCAAATAAACCTTTGCATATCGGTCAGGCTAGAAATGTTTGTATATGAGATAGTGTAGCGAGAATTTTCAAATACCTATGATATAATACACATACTTTCAACTATGGTGATGATAGCTGAGTAAATGTTTGATACAATATAGTATGACATTTGTACTATGGTTTTCCTTTGGAGTCAGATAAAAAATTTGATCACTATTGTGGAACTGTATATGCCGAAATGAAGAAAAAAGATGAGGAAGTTGAATTTAAAAAACTTTTGTCTGAAACTTTATTGAAAATAGAAGATTGAAGTGATGAGAATGTGAGCCTATTACATGATCAATATGTGAAGAAATGCGCATTGGAGCAATTGAAATCTTGTTGGAGAATGTGAGCTTCTTTCGATGGAGTGATACGAGAGACGGATATTCTGCATATAAAGTTTTTTGCTGAAGCAATAGATCTACTTAGAGAAAAATGATACGTAAAATATATAGATGAATGAGATGCTAAATGATGTCGGGTAATAGATTTGAGCTCTTTGCCAGAGTATGCAAAAGAAGAAAAACAATACCAAATACTTATAAAATCTGATGGAGTAGCAACTTATGTGGCCAAAGATATTGCTTTCGCAATGTGGAAACTCGGTTATCTAAATAGAGATTTTTCTTATGATACATTTGCTCATGACGAGGAAGGAAATATAATTTATACTACGCATACATGAGAGTCGACAAATAGAGAATGACATTTCGGTCGTTATAATCAGGCTATCACAGTGATAGATAATAGACAAATTCCGCCGCAACAGATAGTGAGATCTTCATTGAAATTATTGGGATATCTTTCTGATGAAAAAAAATATGAACCACTAGGATATGGTGTAGTTTATTTGACACCCAAAACATTGTTGGATTTGTGATTTACTCTGACAGATGAAGAAAAGACTGAAAAAAGATTACCTTTCGCTAGTAGAAAATGACGAACGGTTACTATCGATGAGATGCTTGAGATGCTTCATAAGAAAGCTTATCGAGAAACTAAGGAAAGAAATCCTGAAAAATATGACGAGCGATTGGATGATGCGGCAGAAAAAATAGCTGTTTCAAGTTTGAGATTTTTTCTTACAAAAACTGATATTTCCAAAGATATAATTTTCGATATAGAAGAAGTTTTGGATATGCAATGAGAGACATGAGCATATGTACTATATGCATGAGCTAGGATGAAGGCTATATTGGATCAGTCTGAAATGATTGTTCCGATTTGTGATT
>JAYSML010000014.1:0-5886 GCA_043724745.1 bacterium | reverse complement strand
TGCTTCTTTTCTTTTTCTGGTTTGTTTATTCTAAGTTCCCAATTATTAAAATATTCTTCTCATTTTCATTCTATCAATGATTTTATATATCATCATTCTACACATTTGGGATTACCTCAAAGTAATGGAATTAATCAGATATAAGTTTGGGGAAATCTTGGATATTGATTAACTCGTTCTCCATATTTGCTTCGACTATATATATTTTGTTTTTCTTCTTCTTGTAGTGTTTCATAAACATCTAGAAAGTCCTGCTTCTTTTCTTTTTCTGGTTTGTTTATTCTAAGTTCCCAATTATTAAAATATTCTTCTCATGTTCATTCTATCAACGCTTTTACATATCATCATTCTTTACATTTGTTATTTCCTCAAAGTAATGGTATTAATCAATTATAACTTTGTGGTAATTCAGGATATTGCTTAGCTCGTTCTCTATATTTTTCCCCAAAATATATTTTTTGTTTGTATTCTTCTGGTATTCTAACATAAATATCTAAAAACTCTTGCTTCTTTTCTTTTTCTGGTTTGTTTATTCTAAGTTCCCGCTCTTTGATGTATTCTTCTCATTTTCACTGTATCAATGCTTTTACATATCATGATTCAGCACATCATACACGTCCTCATAATAATATTATGAATCATTGGTAACTTTTGGGCAACTCAAGATATTGTTTAGCTAGTTCTTTATATTTGTTTAAACTATATATCTTTTGTTTTTCTTCTTTTGGTAATCTTTCATAAAGATCTAGAAATTCTTGTTTTTTTTCTTCTTCTGATTTGTTCCATTTATTGAAATATTCTTCTCCTGTTCATTCTATCAATGCTTTTACATACAATTGTTCTCTACACTTAAAATTTCATCAAAGTAATGAAATTAATCCATTATAACTTTGTGGCAATTCAGGATATTGTTTAGCTAGTTCTTGATATTTTTTTTTACTATGTATTTTTTGTTTATCTTCTTTTGTTAATCTTTCATAGATATCTAGAAATTCCTGCCTTTTTTCTTCTTCTGGTTTATTTGTTCTGATTTCCCGTTCTTTTATATATTCATCTCATGTTCATTCTATCAATGCTTTTACATATCATCATTCAGTACATCTTCTATTTCCTCAAAACGACCGGATTAACGCCCCATAACTTTGTGGTAATTCAGGATATTTTTTAGATCGTTCTTCATATTTATTTCTATAATATATATTTTGTCTTTCTTCTTCTGTTAACCTTTCATAAAATTCAAGAAATTCTTGCTTCTTTTCTTTTTTCTTTTCTTTTTTCTTTTTTTCTTCTGGTTTATTCCAATTATTGAAATATTCTTCTCATTTTCATTCTATCAATGTTTTTATGTATCATCATTCAGTACATTTGTTATTCCCTCAAAGTAGGCCAATTAATCAACCATGACTTTGTGGCAATTCAGGATATTGTTTAGCTAGTTCTTGATATTTTATTTTACTATATATCTTTTGTTTGTCTTCTTCTACTAATCTTTCATAAAAATCTAGAAATTCTTGTTTCTGATATTTCTTTTTTATGTCATTTTTAATTACCCTGACATCTGTTTTTTCTCCTAATATTTTTTCTTTCTTATCTCAACTATGAAATAATGCATGTAAAATCTCATTCTTCCAAAGATCTATATTTTTTTCACTAAAAGTAATTTTTTTAAAATCTGACTTTAATCATTCCTTTCATAAACTAGTAAACCATTCTATTTCCATACTACCATCATATACAAATGTAGCTTCTCCATAATTATTATTAATAAATATGGTCTTATCAATTCTAGGAATATATAAACAAATATATGAATCCCTTCTCATCATATTTTTCTTATTAATTCATTCTATAGCCAATATATCATCAGTATATACTCACTGCTCTCTCAATATCTGGATCAGTAATCCAAATCTATCAAAGTCTTCTCCCTTTTCTATCCATCAATTACCAGATCATATAATAGGTTTTCTATCATAATCAGGAGGAAGTATTGTTTCTTTTATTTGGAGATATTGTATATTAAGTAATTTTATTTTTTCTTGATTATTGATTGGCATAGCCAAGATATCATTAATCTTTTTAATAAAAAGATCTGTGATATCATTTATAGATAAGCGATCACCGGTAGTTTTATTCATAATTAAAGATTCTAATCTATCTCTATCTTTATTTCATTTTTGAAATTTAGAATATACATTTGATTTATCAAAATCATTAGCATGCTTACTTTTTAGAACATCAAAAAGATAAGATTTAATATCTTCCTCTAGTTCTATCAAAGCATTTAGTGCTTCCTCATCTCCTGGGGATTTGTCCAAAAGTTCAAGAATATGATAGTATTTATCTGTAATGTTATTTTTATCTACCATTTTATATGAATAATAAACACATATATTATATACAAATAAGTAGCTTTGTCAAATAATCTAATATGTTTAGTTAATTGAAATATTGGTCTTTAATTTATAAACCATCGCTTTAATTTCTTCTCAACTTTTATTCACGAAATCGCAGAGATTAGTTCGTAAGTTTAGATGTTTTTGCTCCATTAAAAAAAATAACTATCGCTAATATAGTTATTTTTTTTATTTTAAAAATAAACTCGATTACCTCTACATTTCTCTTGTTTTCAATAGGATTAATTTAACAAAAAAAATCAAGGTTCTATAGGCAAAAGTTAAGGAGAAATTTGTATGCTCTAGAAATCTTCGACCTCATAATAAGATTTCTCTTCAAAAGTAAGTGAACGATTTGGAGTCGAAAGACTATCTATAATTTTCATAATATCCTGGAAATCATAGAAGATTGAAGTAATTTTGGTAGGAAATTCTTTTCTTGCAATCCACTCTACTGGTCATTCTTCGCTTCATTGGGCATTGCCTTTGGGGTCTTGTACTAGAAAAAAATAAAAAAATTTATCCTCAAGTAGCTTGTGAGATTCTTTCTCGTAGACAAAAGAATGCTTGATGTGGACGAGCTTGGGAGTTCAAAGAAGATGCGCTTCCTCCCATAGTTCACGTTGTGCCACATCAGAGAGAGCTTCTCCAAATTTTGCTTTTCAAGTCACAAATCCCTGCTTATCAAAAAACGGGTGTTTTTTTCTCGTATAAATAAGATATTCCTTGGTATCACCCTGTCCACGAGTTGCACATACCAAGACACCTGTTTTAGCTTGTAGATGGATCTGAAATTCCCCAGCATCCATTCTATTGGCATACTCTTTACCTTGAGCAGTTAATATATAGTACTGATCAACTTTTTTGATATATACCATATTTATAAGAGTGTTTAGGTGAAAAGAAATCTGGTTATTTTCAATATGTTCTTCAGGTTTAAGCTCTGTATACTTCAGCTGTGGAGCGAAGAGTAGTTTTTTGAGTATTTTGAGTTGAAGTGGATGAAGCTGTTTCATGGGGAAAACTAAAATAATAAATGAATCAAAGATATTCTTCTTGCAAAAAAAATCTAGTCAAGTTGACTTGACCTACCATAGATCCGCTTATCTATAGTTATTATCAATTATTGGTCAAACATTAGAATATCTTATTTCATTTGAAATTTACCAGTTTTAACTCATATATCACGACAGAAATCTCCCCTCAACTTTTATTCACAAAATTGTAAGCTTAAATTCCTTTACTAATGGTGGAATCAAAAACTGGCTTTATAAATTTTTTTATTATAAAAGTCTTCCTATTTTAGGAATTTAATTTATATCCAATATTATTTTTAATGCTTTCTATATATGAAAAACAGGATAAAGACTATTGTATATCGACATTACCTTTAGGATATATTATTAAGTTATTATCTTGAAAATATTTTTTATCTTTTTTTCGTAAATTCTCTCAGATATGATTTATAGTATAAGTGATAAAAAACGCAGCTAACACGTCAATAGAATAATGTAAATGTCAAAGTAAAACTATAATACCGAATGTCACCGCTAGGACAATAAACATATATCTAAGCCATTTATTATTCCAAAATATTAGAGCCATAAGAAATGGCATTCATGTATGACCAGAAAAAAACAGATCAGCTCTAAAATTTATTTTTCCAATAAGGCCTGAATTGATTATAAGAATACTATCCGGATAAGGTCAAAGATGCGTTAATGTTACAAATATAGAACGAATTATAATGAATAATGCTATAGATTTCACAATATAAGGCATTTGGGAAGGATATCTCAAACACCAAACCAAAGCAAATAGGAAAAACATTATTATTCCGCCAATAAATAATCAATCCACGTCATATGCTCTTGTATTACTCAAGACTATATCAGTCACCGAAACAGTACCCCTTTCCGTAGCATAACTACCAGCATAAAAGTTTATTATAAAGCTAAAGATCAATAACAAAAATGCTATTATAGAAGATCTAAACAATGGTTTGTTAAAAAAGAATAATTTATATGTTTTTATCATTATGACATCCTAATTTATTTAAAATATATAGAAATCTCAGTTAAGATTAAGTTGTTTTTATTAACTTTATAAGTTCTATGCTTTATTTAGACCACGATATATTTCATCGTCATATTTTTTACAACATTACTCTTTTAGTCTATAAATTATTGATTTAATTTCATCTCAATATTTATTCATAATAATCATAGATACTCATTGGTAAATTTAGATTTTTTTCGCTAAATTAGAAAAATTAATTATTTTTTTATTTAAAAATTAAATACTTATTTTATACTAGCATCACTTGTACAATAGAGGTAAATTTTTATAAACACAAATAATGTATATTTATCTCATCAATTAAATAATGCATAGTAATAATTTTCTTAACCGTATTCCCTTCGTAATAATAACAGCTATAACCATGTTATTGATTTTTGCATTAATTATACGGAGAGGATCCATAAGTTTTGGGATATCATTGAAAACAAAGACAGTCATTATGCTCTCAGTTGGAATGTTAATGCTCATAGTAAGTAGTATGATACTAATCTACCTTCCATTGAAAAGCACTGAGATTATTTGAATAATCTTACTTCGAGTTATTTATGCTATTTGGGTAATAAGTCCTCTATTTATTCTTAGAGACATAATATCTTTTTGATATAAAATTCCTCCCATAGTAATGATTGTCTTATCTATACTACGACTAGGTTTATGACTATATTATGGAACGAATATAAAGACTACCCCACTTAGCATCGTCGATAATAGAATTAAACAAGACTTCAAGATAGTTTTTATTAGCGATATTCACGTAGAAGCCATCCATCATCGCAATTATATACAAACCATCGTAAATCATATTCAAAAAATTAAGCCAGATTTTGTTATTATATGAGGTGATTTAATGAATACATCAAAAGCTAATTATGTAAATGCTTTCTTGCCTTTCAATCAACTAAAGATGCCAGTTTATGCGACTCTAGGGAACCATGATCATATGTGAGATAGCTGAGCAATTTTGCAAATTTTTGGAAAGAGTAATATTATACCACTTAGAAACCAAAGCATAGAAATAAACTGAATACAACTAGTATGAATAGACGACAAAAGCTATCGAGGAAATAAAAAATTACCCGAAATATTAGGAGAAAGTAAAATAGTAGATAACAAAAATTTTACAATTCTAGTATCCCATCAACCACAAAATTTAACAAAACTAAAAGACTATCCCATCGATTTAGAATTAGCAGGACATACACACCATGGACAATTTCTACCTATATCACGGTTAATAGGTCTGCTTAATGACTACGCCTATGGAGAATATCATGATAATTGAAAGATAGCTTTTGTTTCACAATGAATTGGTTCTCGATGAGCGCCTATTAGAATATGAACACAAAGTGAATTAGTTTTAATTTCACTTAAACAAAAATAAACTTTACTAAAAAATTACTCCCTAGAG
>JAYSML010000013.1:0-12422 GCA_043724745.1 bacterium | reverse complement strand
TCAACAAGACAGATTATCTCTTTCTAGAAAGCATATTACCATCTCCACAGCATGATTCCCCGAATGAATAAAAAGACTAATTCAGGATGATATCCAAGTTTGACTAGCTATTTCTTTGCACTCCGCAGACCAGCAAACTCGCGAACGCATCATGCCCATAGCCAAATCTATATCACTAGAAAGCCTGATTTCTACAGTCAAAGAATATACACGTGCAACTTGAAACAGAATTTTCTACGAATATATTCTCATCAAATGAATCACAGATACAAAAGATCAAGCAGATAAATTAGTTAAATTATTGAAGTACCAACTATGTCATATTAACCTAATACCATATAACGAAAATCCAGCAATTGATTTGAAAGAAAGCGATGAAAAAACAATTACAGAATTTAAACAAATATTAGAAAACTGATGACTAACGGTAACTGTTAGAGATTCTATGTGAAGAAAAGTAAAATCAGCTTGTGGCCAACTATGATACCAGAAAATCAAAGATAACGAGGAAAGTAAAAAAGACTAGAAAATAACAACAAAGAAAACCCAATTACTACCGTAGTTCAATAAGATATAAACAGTACAATTTATCCACCCACTACAACTTTACTAGCAACTATAATTTTCTTCTCTCCGTCTTTTTCATAGTAAAATCACCTCTCATATTCTTGCACTATCTTTCATTTGTTTTCTTCTCCAGAGTCTACAACGTTTACTGGTTCGTGGAAAAGAGAATCTGGTTCCAATCAAATAGATTCTATAGGTTTAATATTTAATGATTCTAGGGTTTTGATAAATTTATTATAAATCATTTGTACTCACTTTGTAAGCGGATCTTCCGAATGTCATTCTCATACATGATCCAGTGATTTTCTCAAATCTTCAATAAACGGTAAAAACCTTTTTACCATAGAAATCAAAGAATCCACTGCCATACTTTTATTGGCATCCTTGGTTTGTCTGTGAAACATATCGAAATCAGTTTTCAGGTTTAGATAATCCAATTGAGCTTTTTTTGCTATTTCAAATAATTCCTTATTTTTTCATTCCAATTCATCTATTTTTTGTTTCAAAGATGAAATATCATCATGAATATTTTTATCTTCCTGGACTTTTTTTACATTCTCCAAAACAGACTCCAAATTATCTTTTTCATTATTAATTTTTCACTTTTCGTTTTTAATTATTTTATCATCTTCATGTTTCATTTTTTATAAGTTACCAAATAAAGTTATACATTATACATTTTTAGTTTTTAGTTTTTAGTTTTTAGTTGATTATAGTATTCAGCTAATGTTTGATTATCTTCATACAGAATCTTAGCTAATGATATACCCAAATATCTCCAATGCCAAGGCTCTATCATCTGTCCATCTACTTCTATTCATCTCTGATATGTATTGTGAAATCAAAATTTATAAGCATTGTTTTTTAGCCAATTGAAATAGACACTTCCACTTTGTATAGAATATATTCTTCCATTTTTATTTACCTGCAAATCCACAGCCAAACCAGCCTGATGTTCACTAGTCCCAGCCAAAGCACATCTCTGACGGCTACATCCATTTTTCACAAGCATTGTTTGGAAACTACTACTTCTATATGCACTTACTATTTGTAGTCTAGCTCCGTCATTTTCATTCCAAAAATTCCAAGCTAAATCAGAAAACCAAATTCCAGCTTCCTCTCTCAAAGAAAATCTTGTCGGATCACTAGCGGTAAAATCTGAATTTATCGGCATCAAATCTACAGGTTTATAGTTATAATCAATAAATGGAGTATTGGCAGATAAATATTTTTTTATGGAACCATCTGTCATGAAATCATAACTAACCTTTGGCTCCTCCAAAAGTAAATAATCCTGAAATTCCTGTTTTCGGATTGCCTCTTTTTCGATTTTCATCTCCTCACTTTTTGCAAATGCAAAATTTCTTATATAAAAAATACTTAATCACAAAAATGAGATAGCTATCAATATATATGAAATATTTTGTATTTTATTGAATATCTGAAGTTTCTTTTCCATAAACAAAAAAGATATAAACAGTCACAAATTTTATAAGAAAATATTCAGAATTTTCAACCTCTAAAAATTATTCCTCATAATATTCATTATCATTATAGTCGTCCATAATAATTTCTCAATTTGTTGAATTATAATTAGGATTATTTTTATTTTCCAAAACCTCCTTTATTTTGCCCAAAACCTCCTTATTTTTTACTCTTACTCCGCGATTTGAAGTCAAAACAGAAGTAAGATCTTTTTTAGTATCAGTTTTTTCTTGATAATAGTTTTTAAAACGATTAGGCACTCAAAAATTTCTTTCTAGCTTTTGAGCCAATTCATATAGATCTTTATTTATATATTTAGGCGAAGCAAATCCGCTCTTTTTTTTACTTAAAATTTTTCTTTCATCTGGAGATGCAGAAAATAGTGTTGATTGGTATACATCCCTATCTGCTACTTCTACATAATCAGACCAATTTCATACTTTAAATGGAACATCGACATCGTCTCTATATTGTATTCACATAGTTTTTTCCACCATATTCTTATCAAGTATTGTATCCAGATTTGCTTTAAAAAAGTTTTTAAATGCATTTAGTCCAGCAAGTAATTGTGTAGGCACTCATCCGCTACCAGAACGAGCAGTTATGGTTCATACTATTGTATATCGAAGCATATCTTCGGCCTCCTTAGAATTTGGACAATCTTTGATAGCAACAAGTCTTTTTATAAAGACACTTCTTTCGTTATCTGAAAATCATCTAGCCCCAAACCGATTATCAAATTTTTTCAAATAAAATTCTACAATCGAAGGACCTTGTTTAGAACTTGGAATACTTTTAGCCACCTCAGACCAAAATTCCTGCATAGCTTGTATCGTATCCTTATCCTTTCATTTAAATTCAGACCCTTCAAACCTAATAAGCTCATCCACTACAGATTGACTTTTAGTAAGTACAGATCCAGTCAAAGCATATGAATTATATTTTACATTAGGATCCAATTCTTCATCTTTTTCATTACTCCTTCATATCAACTCTCACAGAAGCATTTTATCATCCCTAGAAATTTTTGGATCATTATAAATTTCTATCAATGTTTTTCAGTCATCATTTTTTCCAGTAAGTTCAAAGAATTTACTAATAGTAGACCAATCTTTATATTCCAGAATCAATTTCATAAGCGATTTAGGTCATCATTTACCACCTATTCCATCCATATTTCACATAGAAAAATTATTTATATCATATTTAGTTTCACTACTAAATTTTCAACAAGAGGCAATATCCAGAAGTCTAATAAGTTTTGTCTGTTGATTCATATCTCTCACCAAAAGTCCAGGCAAAAATCACCTAGTTCTACAGATTTTTTGAATAAATCATTTTACATCTGACTGCACCATATACAAAAAAACTCCAGATAACATACCAACCACTACTCACTGTTCAAATATTTTCCAGTCCCTATCAGAAATTGCCTTCTCCGCCATCACCTTGAGATACGGTATAGCCTGTACTGGTCTTTCCGCAATAAGTCTAAAATATTCAAATCTAGCAAATTCAAAGTTAGTAGTAGGAGGCACCTTACCATATCCCTCTTCCACAGCAGATTTTTTGAAATGCGCTCAAGCATATTCATCCAATTTACCAGCGAATTGCCTAGACCATTTACTTGCTAAATATCTTTCTTCATCTCATTTTGCAGGATCGAAAGCCATTTGTCTACCATCTGCCACATGTACAATATATTTCATTTCCAATTCAACTAATTCATTCATTGTTTGGTCCGCCCAAAGTTGTCCATAAATAGGAGCTTTTTCCTGTAAATCCCTTTGCTTCATTTCTCTTATTTTTAGATATCTAGCCTGATGATCTGCACCAAAAATAGATCTAATCCAAAGTCATTTACCTACCATCTCAGAGTTTCTATTGTAAGGTCATTTTCACTTACTAATCATTGCCAAAAGCATAGCTGCAAGCTTATAACTATTTCCAGGCACAACCTCACCAGTTATCATTCACTCAAAAACCTTCTTATACTGAGTAGCAAAATGAGGATCTCATTCATATATTTTTACTCGTTTATCTATTTTTTTCCATATTCTATTATCTCTATCGGCATTATATTCTGTATCCATGCCAGCGAAAGCAGAAGACATTCTATCAGAAGGAATCAATGCTGCTAATTTTTTATATAGTCAGCCTTTCTGTACTATTATATCAGTCAAATCCTCTGTCTTTTCTTCATCGTATTTTTTTATTCCATCTTTGACCTTACCAGGAATATTTTTAACAAAACTTACAATGTTATTTATACTAAAAAATGGTATCTTATCTTTTGAACCAGAATCAGGTCATTCATAGTTTTTTTTCTTTATAGCTTCAGCCTGTTCCTTACTCTTTGGCTGTAGGGCCTTTGAACCAATAAATGCAACGAAAGTATCATAATCCATATCCTTAGAATATTTCCAATTTTCTCCTTTACTAGTTGTGAAACCAGTACCATTGGAAACATTTATAGTTCCATCAGGATTATTTTTAATTTTATATAAAATCATAGATCATGACTCCTGGTCTACTTCTCAGACCTTTGATTCATACCAACCAAAATATTCCACTTCTTGATTCACATGATCGCCACTAGAAAATTTAAAATTATTTCCATCCCATTTTAGATTTGAAAAAGAATTTTTAACCTGAGATTCCAACCCACTTTGTGCCAAAATATCTAAATAAGAATTCAAATCTCATTTGTATTTTTTGGTATCTGGTAATTTATAAATATTACTCTCATCGAACATATTTTTAAACTGATTCATTCCATCGGCAGACAAATCAAATTCCTGTTTATGTCATTCATATTTACCAAGTTTAGCTTCTCATCCAGCAAATTTCAATTTAAACTTACCAGTTCATTTATCGATTTTTATTATCTCAGCCTTTATAAATTTACTTCATGTTTCCGGAGGCAAAAGACTATCACCAAAATTTATAAGAAACGAACTTCACTCGACAAATCATTTAGGGTCTATTTGTTCTTTGGTATTATTCGGAAACTTATATCATTTTATTTTTTCTCGTTCACCGATACATTTCTCATAATCAGATTTTTCCTTTTTTTCATTTTCTTCCTTACCTGCATCGACATTTACTTCTTCATCCTTTTCATGATTAGCTACATCTTGAAATCATTTTAAATTTTTAAATTTTTCTCAAAGTTTTTTCTCTGTAACAGAGGATAAATCCTTATTCATACTATCTTGTCACAAAACGTAGGACATCAGCAAAGAATTTATAGACTTACCAGACAAATTCAGTTTTTTATCCAAAACTTCTATCTCATAATCAGATTCATTATCTTTGGCGAAAAATACTGGATTACCTTTGGTATCTAGAATCAGATTTCTATTTTCATCTGCACTAGAAACCGGACTAGAATATAAAAACATATAATCTGACATATCTAATTTTGTATTATCCTTTTCTTCCTCTCCATCGGCATTCCTTTTTTTTGGAAATTTACCTGATTTCAAAAGTTCATCCATATCCACAGGAGGATAAGCAGACAAATATCATTCTGTAATTTTATCTCATTTTTTAATTCTAACCTTGTAACTATCACTAATCTTTTCTGTTCATGCTTTAGAATCGAAATCCTGGAAAAGATAAGAAAACAAAGGACTCTTCTCGAAAAAATCTCTATTTGATTCGTCTATTTTTACTTTGAAATTCAATGGCAAATTTTCCAATTCTCACAAATTATCCACAGAAAAAAATCTAGATAAATCTGATGAAATAAATGATTTTGACTCGAAATTAATTGGAAATTTACCAGTCTTGGTAGGTATCAGAATTTGCTTTTTATTTAAATCAAATAGATCTTGTACAAATTTTCCAAATTCAGCCTCATCTATACCAAGCAATTCTGGAACCTTATTTTTCACCAAATCTTGTAATTTACTTTTGACCAAAACATTTAGGATTTCTTGTTGTTGTACTGAATCTAATTTATTGAAATCGAAATTATTCTGAGAAAGCTTGGAAATCACTCCACCCAAAGTAGCATCTTTGCTAGCCAATCGACTTGCATAAGCCTGCCATCTGCGCATCTCTTTCTGTTTTTTTATTTCCTTCTTTTTTTTCTGTAATTCTTTCTTTTTTTCCTTATCCGTTTCGGTAGCTATCTGCGCATCTAAATTATTAATTTGGCTATCGATAGCTGAAAGCTCATTATCTAAGCCTGGATTCGATGCTATTATAGCTTTATGATTATATGGATATTTTTTGAAAATCTGATTTACATATGGAGGAAACTGAACAAAAGCATCTGAAATATTATCGACATATTTTTCCACGGCCTCAGTAGTATCTCTCACTTCTTCGAAAAGCTGACGAGTCGCCAATTTATTAAATATTTTCTTGAAACGATTTTCCCATTGAGAGAAAGAAGCAGAAGCTTCGAAACTATGTCCAGATTTTATAAATTCATTTTTTATATCTCCATTCGTTACCACTATATTATTTAGTTTTTTAATCAATGCCTCATCCAAAACATGGGTACTTAAAAAAGTTTCCCAAGCAGTTTTAAATGACATCAAAGACGTCATACTGCTATGAGCATCTATCGGACTAGTGAAAACCAAATCGAAATCTGCCTTCAATGCGGCTGATAAGTTTTTTTTAAGTTTTTGTATAGCTATCTGTACAACTATTCTTTCTGTTGGATTATATTCTGGACATAATATCTTGGAAAAACTTGCATCATGATAATCTGCCAACCTCACATTTTGGCCATCCACTACAATCATTTTTGTTTGAGCAAATTGTTTCCATAGCTTCCACAAATCATCCACAGTCTTAATCTTGGAAGTCGAATCTACATCCAAAGTAGCAGGATTAAAAATTGCCTCAGTAGCAAAATCAGCAAAAATATTTGCAGGGATTTTATTTATACTATCAGCACAAAACTTTTTAAGATCAGAAATAGAAGATTTAATGACTTTAAGTTCAGGCTCAGACTCACCAAATTCCTCTGCTAACAACTTAGTATCTTTCCTCAAATTACCCAAAGAAAATCCTTTCTTTTCCAATGCCTCTAGATATACAGGCAAATCATCTCTATCTATCTGAGCAAGCAAGTTTGGATACATTTTTTTGAAATGATCTCGAAATTGTCAGACAAGTTCTTTGTCTCCATACATATCTATCCTCTTCTCTTGAGTTAATTTATCGAACGTATCAAATGAACTTTTCAACTTCTCCAAAACAGCATCAGATAAGTCTATATCTTTGTTTCCTCCCAATACAGGAGATGAAGCTCATGATTTTCCTTTTTTTACCATAAAAATTATTTTTTAATTAAACCATTAAATTAATCCGATTTATTATATTGATTTTATGACAAAATGCAAAAAAACGATGACGGTTTTTATATTGAAATTTCTAGCTCTTTATCTATAATCTCACAGAACAAAAAACCGAAATTTATCCTCACCCAAAAAATGCAAAAAAACTTACAATGAATCAAAATCGAAAAAATCTGATACTGATGAGTCGGCCTAGCTAGAGATTCAGACGGAAAAAGAATCATTATCAAATGATGAGCGCTTCCTTGAAGCGTAGTAAATCTCAAAATCGTCAGACAAAAAAGTGACTATCTAGAAGCTCATATCACAGAGGTCAAAAAATATGATAAATCTATAGTAGATGGAGAAGTTTTCTGTCCTCATTTTTTTTCAGATTTAAATAAATCAATAGATAGGTCCTCACTGGCTACAGTTTGATGTGGATGATGCAAACGACAAATGCTAAGCTACAAAAACCAACTTAAACTCAAAGAAGATATCGTCAAAGATTCTTTCAATAAATTACAAAAAAACAATGAAATCGAAATACTACCAATCATAGGTTCACCACTAGAGAAAAATTATAGAAATAAAATCGAATTTTCATTCGGAAAATATATCACCAAAAACAGAGAAAGCAAAGAAACTGAAACTCTTTCAGATCGAAGTGTGGGCTTCCATAAGCAATGAGAATTTAGCAAGGTAATCGATGTCGCCAACTGCTGACTTATCTCTGACAAAGCAAATCAGATTTATGACCATATGAGAAAAATTTGTCTAGATTCCTGACTGCCTGTCTATGACGAAAAAACTCATCAATGAGTATTTAGACATCTAGTTATCAGAGAATGAACAAATACATGACAAATACTTGTAAATCTCTGAATCTCAGACGACAATATCAAAGAATCAAATAGCCAGAAACGAGAAGACTTTTTGCTAATTCTAGGCAAAGACGAATTTTTGAAATGACTAATAGATACTCTAGTCATCACATACAATAACGGACTAGCAAATACAGTCAGATGAAATACTTCCGAAACAAAAACCTTCCGATGAGATGGATTTATCTACGAAAAACTGGAATTCCAAACTGAAGATCCAAAAGAACCAACTAAAGAAGTTTCATTCAGGGTTTCTCCCTTTTCTTTTTTCCAAACCAATACAAAAGCAGCAGAAACACTTTTCTGACAGGCCTTCAAAATGCTATGATACATCAAATGAAATATCTTAGATTTATATTGTGGTACATGAAGTATCGGACTAAGTCTAATGAAACTCGGTGTCGGAGATAAACTAATCTGAATCGAAATCGTAGAAGAAGCTATCGTCGATGCTCGAAATAATGCCAAAATAAATAATATCGACAATGTACTTTTCTTGGCTGGTCCAGCAGAAAAAATCCTAACGACTAATCCAGAACTCAAAGATAAACTCACAAATTTATGACTAGTCGTGATAGATCCACCTAGAGATGGACTACACAAAAACGTAGTGAAAATGTTGGCTGATATGAAAAAAGAATCTGATTATAAATTACTTTATATTTCTTGTAATCCAGTAACTATGGCAAGAGATATAGAATTACTCATTGCAGAATGATTTAAAGTAAAACAAATCCAACCAGTAGATATGTTCCCACAAACTCATCATATAGAGTGTATTTGAATTTTGAGTTAGTTTATTTTTTAGTGATTTTTTATTTAACGTCTATAACATCCATTAATTTCTCATTATTGGTTTTTTGGCGTTTGTTTTTTGTCCATCTGTATGTACTAAAAATAGGTATTTATTCCAATAATTCTCAGAACATTTCTTCATTATCTACCTTCTCACAATGAAATTTACTTCTTACCATAGCTCAATATGAATTTTGAGAATCCGTATTTCATCTAATTATTATATCGTTAGTTCACTTAATCACTACACCTATTGCAGAGTGTGACATAAATAAAGCCATTCGATTATAAGACAAATCTGAAAATTCCTTTTTTACTTTTTCTAATTCATTCGTAGTATAAATACTATAAATACTGTCTGTTATTTCTTGTCTTCTGTTTTCGTTTGCTGTCATATCCTCTGCTAATTTTAATTGAGTTTTAATATATCATCATGATAATACTTTTACTTGTCAGGTAGATATCTCTCATGATCAGTCTGTATATGTCCAAAACAACATTCATGATTGAGATTTAACTACCATCTTTACTCAAGATTCTTGGTAGATGTAGTCTCAGGTATTTAACTTTGATTTATTTACTTTATATGCTATATCGGAAAACTTCGCCGTAGTCGGAGACTTCATTATTCACAAAAGACGTGTTTTACATTCCTTTATTTTGTTGTGTTTTGTAATAATTGGAATGTTTATTCACTTATGTTCGGATCGTTTACTTAATCCAATATAAATACCTCACAAAAGTAGAACAATAACTAATATCCATCGATATCTTTTGATTTTTTTCATAAGAAAATATAGAAAATAAAGTTTACTTATTTGTTTTTACATAAGGCTTTCTCGGGTCTTAAAAATTGCATCATACTCATCAGACAGTACTCAGTCTTTTTTAATCAAACTATCCATCTCTTTTCAATCAGATTTATTACAGATGAAATCAGATCTAATCATGCCTCATAATGCATTTTGACTATCTACAGATCATTTAATTATAATTGTAGACTCTAGTTTATTTGAATATTTAATTTCCGTAAAGACAGCAGTAGATGGTGCTGAAAGTTGGTCTAATATGATATTTTTACATTCTTTTATATTATGCCCTTTTGATAATATTGGAATGTTAAATCATTCTGATTCGCTTAGTCATATAAAATACTTTCCAGAAAATCCTAATAACACAACGATTACCAATATCCATCGATATTTATCTCGTAAATTTCATAATTTTTGCATATCTGACTTAATAGGAAATAAATTATATCGATATATACTAAAAGAAATACATTTGTCAATTCTTAAAATATAACCTTGAAAATAAAAAGAAAAAAGACAATCTTCAAGAAAACTTTATCTATCCTAGATATATCATGCCACCAAATATAGAACCTATAGTAGAGATAAAAATAACTGATCGAATTACAGCAATATCAACGGCAATTTACATGATATTAACTATCCGAATAATATTTGAATCAAGAAAAGCTAGAAAATTACAAGATTCTCCAAAACTGGATATATTTGTAGAAAGAGCAAAAGAATATTGATCAAGGTTAAATTTAATTATTAAAAATAATGGTTACAGCTGAGCATACAATATAAAATTAGAAACGGACAGTAACTTTAATTTATTTGACAAGAATGACAATGATTATACATTCAAAAATTTGTGATTCTTTAAAAATTGAATTTCGTTTCTTCCTCCAAATTGAGAGAGAGAAAACATTTTAACCTATATGGATAGAAATTATAAGGAGAAAATTAAGCGAAAGATTGAGATAAAGGTAACCTATAATGATAAATATTTAAATAACATAGAAAATACTTTTTATATAGATTTATCCGAATTTGAAAATACGATATTACCACAAGAATTGCCAATTTATAAAATAGCAAAAGATATTGAAGATATAAGAAAAAATTTCTGACACATAGCAAGTTGATTTACAAAATTGAATATAATAACCCAAACGAAAAAGGAAAAAGTAATTGAAGATAAAAAATATTTTTCGGAAGCAAAAAAAATGCTAGAAACATTAGAAAACAAATAAATCTATATTGGCGCAATTTAGCTTTATCCCACATATTTTCCATGGCAAAAAAACTCGAACAAATCCCAGAAAAAAACACTCTAGAACAAAAAGAAATCCTCAAGAAACTTACTAAATCCAAATCGACTAAAGAACGCGTCAAACTCTTCTGAAAAATCATGGACACTTACGGAGTAGACCCAATAATTTCTCTAATCCCAGAACTCGGCGACGCCTGAGTAAGCCTCATCGCAACTACCTACCTTCTAGTAGAATGAAAACATATGTGACTCAAACGAGGCGATATGCTAAAGATTATCTGATATCAATCAGCTGATATGTTGGTATGAGCTATTCCTTTGCTTGGCGATATATCTGATATTTTTTTCAAAGCCAATAAACGATCTGCTAAAATCTTCGAAAAACATTTCGAGAAACTAAAAAAAGAAGCCCTCGCAAAATGAATAGATCCGAAAGAAATAGAAAATATAGAGAAACAAAATAAACAATTTCTAGCTGCTATAAATAAAAAGGTAGACTGAAAGAAATCGATTTAACATTCCCTAAAAAACCATACTTGACTTATTATAGAAAATAACTATAAAACACATACAAAAAAACAAAATTAATAAACAAATTTTTAGAGTTATGAAAAAAGACAACAGCTTTCAAGTTATTTCAACAGGCGTTTTTGATCGGGAAGGTAATGATACCATCAGTGCAAACGGTTTCTATGCAATTATTGCAATCGTACTTGCATGGGGATTAGGTCTAACAGCCTACCTCGCGAACTATGCAATCGAAATCGGCTTCATGCCAAGTGGATGGTTAGTGTTGGTCATCGGACTTGCTATTCCAATCGCAGGAATCTTTGTTGCCATCAAAAGCGACAATCCAATCATATCCTTTATTGGATACAACATGATTGTGGTGCCCTTTGGGTTTCTTTTGGGACCAGTAGTAAATCACTACAGTCCTGACGTCGTTCGTAACGCTATGGGAATGACTGCCGGAATTGCAATTTTAATGGGGATTTTGGGAACCCTATTTCCAAACTTCTTCAGCAAAATTGGTGGTGTTCTTTTCATTGCATTGTTAAGCCTTTTGGGAGTCAGGATTTTACAACTATTCTTTCCGTCACTAGACTTTACATGGATTGATTACCTTGCTGCCGGATTATTCTCTCTCTACATTGGCTATGATATGTATCGTGCCAATACCATGCAAAAAACAGTCGACAACGCAGTCGACATATGTGTAGATCTCTACTTGGATATTATAAATTTATTCCTAAATATCCTTAAGATAATGGGTAAAAAATAATTTCCTATAAAACATTATTTGAAAAAAGAGCTGGTTTTCTAC
>JAYSML010000012.1:0-1515 GCA_043724745.1 bacterium | reverse complement strand
TAGAGTTCTATTGGGTATCCTATATCAACGTTTTTTACTACTTTGGCATGATGATGTTCTTTATCAATGTTTTTGATAAACTCTCTTGGTGTTAGATTTCGATCGTCTGTTCATTCTTTTTCTCGATATGGAATATCTAAATTGTGTTCTAATTCAGTAATTGAAACTTCTTCTACTGGCAGGTTTAATGCTCGTAGTTTTTTATGATTAATTTTGAATCAGATATCTAGTATTTTTGGAAGAGTCATTTTAGTTTTACAGTTAAATTGGTGATTATATATTCATTTAGACTAAAAAATCCATTAATCTTGCATTAGATTTTTATTTGTCTATGATGTTTTTATTGAGTGTCGAGACTTTTAGTTTCTAAAATACTATTATTATGCAACATTTTAATAATCTTAGTTGGTCTACCACTAGAATTACTGTCCTAGAGTATTGTCAGAAGAAGTATTTTTTTAATTACTACACTCATACGCTTAGAAATTTAAACGAACAATTACGATTGGATGCATTACTTCTGAAACACCTAAAGAGTCTAGAAATGCGAGTGGGGGAGAAAACTCATTGGCTTTTGTCTGACTATATTAGGAAATTGAAGATTCAACAAAAACTTAGTCCTGAAGAAATTGAAGAACTAAAACAAAAGATTGTTACAGAGATGAAAACTGAATACGAAATATCAAAAAATAGAGATTATACAAGTTATGATAGAGATCATACATTCTGACTTTCAGAGCATTATTATGGAGAAAATGTAGATGAGCAACTAGAACCGGTGATCCAAAAGGTTTTGAATAATTTAGATGTTTTCATCAAGAGCGATTGGCACGAAAGAATACTTAGTTATATGAAAAGAGCAAAAACTGTTTTCGTAGAAACTCCTAGAGAAAAAAATTTTGAATCAATGAAAGTCCAACTTGGAAGTGTGCCAGAATTAAAAAATATTATAGTAATGGCTGCTCCTGATTTCGGTGTGGTTTTCGATGAAAATAACTATTTAATTATAGATTGGAAGTCTGGACATGAAAAATTGGATGGAGATGGAGTGTCTGATCAGATTAAAATATATGCTTTGAAACTGCTTCTCAAGATGAAGGCCGAGGTAAAAAATGTAAATATAGATTGATATGAGATCTATTTGCCTAGTTTGAAAAAGATTGGATGAAAGATAGAACAAGAACATATAGATTCAATTATAAAGAAACTGATTGAGGATGTAAATTATCAGAAACAATTTTTGGTAGATGGAGATGAAGTAAAAAATATACCGATTGCTAAGGAAAATTTCTATAGGACAAAATCTCTAAAAAAATGTGAGAGTTGTACCTTCAGGAAGGTATGTGAAGATTTGAAAGGTTTCGAAGTTAGCACATAGAAATTTATTTATTCCAAAAATTTAAAAGATGTGGGAAGGAATAAAAAAATATTATAAAAATAAAAGTGTGGCAATTAGGATTATTTTTTGACTAGTGATATTATTGATTGTTGCTATACAATTTGGATGAGGAAAAA
>JAYSML010000011.1:0-2185 GCA_043724745.1 bacterium | reverse complement strand
TAAGAATTTGGTTAAATTTTTTTTACATTTTTTTGTTTTTCAATGATTTTCAAAAGGTATTATGTTTTGTTTTTGTCTGTTATGCTTGTTTTTGGATTTGTAATGGCTGATGCTTTGGGTGATGCAGATATAAGTTTTTGTAATAACGCATCTATTGTGGATATGTCTGGTAATATTATAACTGGTAATATTCAGTCTGGAGTTGTTGTTTCTGGTAATATTATGTCTTATAAAATATGAGTTGGTCAGGAGGGGAATATATGTTATGTAATATCGAATAAATCTAACAAAGATACTACCTTTAAAATTTCTTTTGTGGATGGTACTTTTACAAATGATCAACGACAAAATAAAGCATGTCTAAGTGATTCCGATACTGAGTATTTTTGACAACACGTGACTGGGTATGAAAATATCGTAACTGTATCATGACTTCAGATAATACAAAAATCGGCTAAGTTCACTTATCCTGTCGGTTCTGATGGTATATATCATGGTTGTTTGGTTTATTCTGTTTTGGATACTTCTGCTCAGAGCTCAGGAGAAAAAACAAATTTTGCTATTTTGATGAGAAGAGCTAAGTTTGTAGATGTCCTTGTATGAAATCATAAGGCTGCTTCTGCAAATGCTATTGAACTTGTAGATTTCAATCCTTTGTCTGGAGAAAATCTATCATCTAATCCTAAAATCAGAATATATATAGATCCTGCTGATGGCAAATATGTATTACAATTTCAATTGAAAAACGTTTCTAGTATGGATCAAGATGTTTCTGTGACTGGAGGTATTTCCAACTTTATAGCATATAATAAAACATTTACAGAACCTCGTAGATTATTGAGATGAGATACATTATTGATTACAAGGAAGCTTGATGAAGTTCCATATTACAATCTAAAAACTAAACTTGATATTTCTTATGTGCCATATTATACATTTGCTGATGAAAAACCTACTCCATGAAGCTTAAGCGAAAAAGCAAATATGCGAATATTTGATACGATATTTATAGTGTCTATTGTTTGACTTGCACTATTTTTGCTTGTTGTTGTACTTTTGGTTATGGTGCTTAGAAACCAGAGTAAAAGAAGACTTGATAAATAATTCTTCTCACTGATTTAATCGAAAAAAAAGATAAATTATATAATATAATTTTGTTTTCATGAAAAAATTTTATTTATGATTTATGATTTTTGCTTGTTTGTCTTTTCCGGTTTTTGCTCAAGAGAATCAGGTAGAGAAAATGGTAAATGCGACTCTAGATGCAAAGGATTTTAATGAGAAGAGTAAAAATATCCAAGATATTGAAGTAAATTTTTGTGATAATTATGATTCTAAATCTATAAAATATGAGATGTCTTTTTGAAAAAAACAGGATATATGTCTTAATCTATTTAATGGTTCTGATAGTGATGTCGTAGTAAATCTATGATTTGTAGATGGGATGTTAACCAATGATCAGCGAAAAAATAGAGCTTGTGGAAATGCAGATGATATAGATGTGTTTGGGCAATATGTGACTGGATATAATGCTAAGATATTATTGAAGAAAGATGAAACTAAAACAGAATATGCTAAAATTATTTATCCTGAGAATATAATTATTAGTGGAAATAATATAGAATGATGTTTGGTTTATTCTTTGTCCGCTGATAATGAAAGTTGGAAAATTAATCAATGATTTGATATCGTCGTTCGCAAAGCTAAATTTATAAGTCTAAATATAAAAAAAGTATCTCTTTTTGATTCGAGATACCTTTCATGATTTGTTATAGTTCTGGTTATGTTAATTTTGTTATTATATATTTCTAAATTTCATAAGAAGATTAGTAAGTGAAAGTAATTACACCAGTATAAGCTCCAGGAGCTTGAGCAGCAGGAACTGCTACTTTTAGGGTAATTTCTTGAGAGAACGAAGATAGTCCAGAGTTGTTTGTCCTAGAAACAAAGGTAACAGGGGCTGTTCAAATATCTACGGCTGAAGTTGGCGCTGCTACCAATACTTTACCTGTTCCAAGTCGAGTTGTACCAGTATATCATATATTGGCAGCTGGTATAGAAAGAGCACCTGTTGTTAAAGCTGAACTTTGGATTGTGATAGCAAATGTATTTCACACCATATCGGATACAGTGAATCTATGATCTCCACTTGAATTAGCTGAAATCGCAGATATACTGGATACAT
>JAYSML010000010.1:0-7256 GCA_043724745.1 bacterium | reverse complement strand
TTTTGTGTATTTCTCTCCAGATTTTCTTCTAGCTCGGCTAACGTTGTATGTAAAGTGCTTAAATTTGGCACCGCTGGTATTTCACATCTTGTTTACATATTAAATTTTTAAAACTATATATTAGTTAATATATTTTGCCATATAAGCGTAAGCCTTGTTTGCCTCTGCCATTTTATGTGTTTCTTCTTTTTTCTTGATAGCATATCATTGATTTGAGTATGCCGCCAATAGTTCTTCAGACAATCTTTTGTACATTGGTTTACCTGATTTTCCTCTGGCTGCTTCCAATATCCATCTTAGAGAGTAGAATAATTTTCTGTATTGTTTAACTTCTACGGGGATTTGGTATATAGAACCTCCTATTCTTTTTGATTTGATCATTATTTGAGGAGATGCGTTTTCTATAGCAGTTTCTACAACTATTTTTGGATTCATATGTCCATTTGATTTGATTTCCTTCAAGACATTATTGTAGATACTTTTTGCTGTAGCTTTTTTACCGCTTTTCATAATATAGTTTATTATTTTTTCTTCTAATACTATATCTTTTGAAAGAGTACTTTTCATTGTTGTTTGTAGAAATAGTTAAAATATTATTTTTTTGGCCTTTTTGCTCAGTATAGAGATCTTGATTGTCTTCTTTTGTCAACAGGGTTTGAATCGTATTTTCCTCTGATTATATGATATTTTACTCAAGGAAGATCCTTTACTCTTCATCATCTTACAAGTACGACACTATGTTCTTGTAGTGTATGAGCTTCTCAAGGAATATAAGCCAATACTTCAGCTCCATTAGACAATCTAACCTTAGCAAATTTTCTCTGCGCAGAGTTAGGCTTTTTTGGACCCATAACAGATACCTTCAAGCAAACTCATCTTTTGAATGGTGCAGAAATAGCTGTTTTTTTATTATTTTTAAGCTTATTTACTCCAAATTGTAAAGCAGGTGCTTTTGATTTGAATTTCTTCTTAGTTCTTCATTTTTTGATAAGCTGGTTGATTGTTGGCATTTCTAGGTATTAAGCACAATTTAAAAGTATAAGAAAATTAACGCGAATGTGAATATATATAAATGGAAAATAAAATCAAGTAATTTTTATATAAAATGACTATATACTGATTTTTATTTCAATTTATTATTTTTATTTTTTATATATTTCTAATGATTTTGTGAATTCATTTGCTCATGGAGGGAGTTGTTCTCGTAGTCATGGACTGTATTCTATAAGTAGAGATGCTCAGTTGAATATTTCATTTCTTCTCTCAATCTCAACTGCCTCGGGATTCGATGAATTTACTCTGAACCAATCGTTTAGTTGGGATCTTCTGGCCATGATTATAGATTCTATATTATTTCATATCAATACTCATTTTACTTTCAATCAACCATAAATACATCGTGGATTGTCTAATTTATCATTTGTTGTTCTTTGGTATATGTTAGAATCTTTTACTGCAAATCATTTGTTCGTGATAAATATTCATTGTACAAGCTGGGTTTTTTTACATCTATTGCTTTCGCTTTCTTCAAAACTAATTGTTCATCAGTCAACTAAAAACATTCAATTTGTTTTTTCAATATTTCATTTTACTATTAGATTAAGTCATTTGATTATCATTGTAAATGGCTTGCTTAGTGCTCACAATTCTTTCAATTTTAGATCTCAATTTCATTGAAATATGTATATTTGCTGGTTTGGAACTTTACTTACCTGAACAGATGAATTGCTTTCGATTAGATTTGATACTGTGCTTTTGTCTATTTTGACTGCTAGTTTGTCATATTTTTTGATAAAGCTTGTCATTAGATTGTATACATTCGTTGATGCATTATATTGTCATTCATCCAAAATCATAATTTTTTCTAGATCAGTTTTTTTGATTAATGGGTTTCCAAGTATGTCATAAAATCATTCTAATTTTAAGTTGGTAGCCTTTGGGGTGATATTGAAATTACTTTTTTGTGCTATGTAAGGTTTAGTAACCGCAAAATCAACTTCACAAACTCTTTCCACAATTATTCATGTCTTTTTGTCATTATTTTCGTCACAATAGTCATATTTTACACTATCTAGAGCCAATTTGTATTCTCAGTAGATATTGTTTTTAGCAAAATCATCGACTTTGAGATAATATTTTCAGAATGCATTATCTATAGATCGATATAAATTACTTGTTTCGAAATAGTTAAACAGTTTATGACCATTTCGTTCATCAGTATCACAATCTTTTGTTATTTTTAATACTTCATCCTCGTCTGAGTCGGAATGTTTTCAGTTATATATTTTGAAAGTACATTTAAGGGTGTCTTTTAAAATCTTTCATTCTGTAGAAGATGAATTACATGAAGATCAATTCGCCATGTCTTTTGTGTTTTCTAGATTCCATCGGAATGGTAGGTATTCTCATTTTTGTACAGATATTGTTGTGTTTGTATTGAAACATGCTTGAGGAATATATGTTTCAGATCATGGTAATTCTCTGATAGCACAATTTTTACAATAATATCTTCAATTATCGTATGAGCTGGATATATTTCTTATTCAATTGTCTGCTCGATCTCATATTTTGTAATATCCATTATATTTATCTCATCTATTGTAGGCTCGTCTAGCTTCTGTAATATCGCAACTTTCAAATGAATCTAATCTACCATTTCAACAATATCAACCGTCTCCACCTCAATCTCTATCAATTAGTACTGACTTAATACAGTTTGAGCTTGATGTATTATTTACTTTACATGATATTGTATAAGTTTTTGGATAGACAGTGTCGTTGTATTCGCAAATATAAGAGGCTGAAGTAACGTTATTTGTAGTATAGTTTTTACCATTTCAACAATCTATTTCTATGTTTCAGACTCATCAATTTGTATAACAAGAAACATCAGTTGTTCATCTATAGTTACTATCTAGTTTGATTATGTCTTTTGAAACAGAGATGGATCTACATTGATTGTCCGGATTTAGGACAGAGAATGGAACTACATCTCGTAAAAAGTTAGTTTCTCCCAATATAGTATAAGTCAGAGTTCAGGTATTTAAATAATTTCTTACACAATTTATATCGTTTTTTATTTGTCAGGTAAAATATATATTTATGGTTTCTCATATATTGAATGTCTGATTGTAGGTTCGTGTGTAGGGATTGTTGGGGTTTGTTGTAGTTAGATTGTGGTCTGAGGTTCCGCTAGAATATATAATACAATTGTTATCAGGTCGTATGTCTTGTATTTGGAGTCAGTTTATTGTGGTTGGTCAGTTGTTCTTTACTGCTATTGCAAAATTTACTGTTTCTCATAAGTTGAACAGTGATTTATTTATTGTTTTGTCGATTGTGAGAATCGTTGATGGACTATATATTTCAAAGCCTGCATTTGCATTATCATATCATTCGTCTGATATGATATCAGTAAAGTTTGTTGTATAACTATTCCGTTCGACTCATTTGCTCATTCATGTAAGTATAATATATCATCATTTTCATATACCCAAATCAAATCCTCGATATCTAATAGCGTCGGATCCTGTTATTACTGTTTTTTCAAACATAGGTATGACGGATTGGTCATCCAGTTTTATTATGCTAGATACATATATAAGTCATTTGGGAAGATAATCTGTGACTATTACGTGGTGATTTACTCAAGTTCATTTGTTTGAAAAATCTATTCTAAATCAGACTAATTCTCATGATTGGTATGGCTTGTTGTTTATTAGTTTTTTTTCTATGTCGATTTTTGTTGTGGATGGTGGAACAATGCTTGAACAATCAAGTCTACATGCTCCAGGTATAGTATTGGAGTTGTTTTTTCAATTGTCGCATGTTTCATTATATGTAGAGTCTATCATACCATCTCAACACCAAGAAATTTCGTAGTATTTACATTCTGTGATATCCTTTTTGTTTGTTCAGGCAGAATCTGTAGAATAAGTTAGAGTATACTTTAAAAACAGATTATTTTTGTCTCTTGTTTGTGGAACAGAATAAATATAATATGGAGTTTTTGCTTCTATAAATTTTATATCTTCTCATTTTTTAACTTCATATTTTTTGGATTTGATGGTGTCAGTTCGTCAAAATTGAGGAAAATCTGTGGAATTATTATAGTCGAATTGTTCGCGATAATCTACTTTGTAGTTCCATATATAATAAGAAGATGGGCCTGGATTATTAAAAGTATCGTTGAAAACATATCATTTATAATATCTCAAACTTCAATAGAAGACCTGATCACATGAGTCCTGAGCATGAGAAAAGCCTATAATTGAAAGAAAAGAAACAAGTAGGAATAATAAGCTTTTTTTCATTTGATTTGATTTTAGTATTAAATAATTAGTCTCTTCATCATTCTTGATGTCATGTTTGTCCGGGTCATCATGTAGGAGTTGTTGTGGTTCATCATGGAGTTTCCCCTGGAGTTGTCATTGGAACTTCTTTTTCCCCTGGAGTTGTCATTGGAACCTCTTCTTCCCCTGGAGTTGTAGTTGGTTGTTTATTATTCTTTAAGGCAAATCATCCTGCAATACTAAATCTTTTTTCTTGCATATTGATTTTGCTATTGGTTTCTCAATAATTTATTGCTAGTCAATTTCATTCCAATATTGCCTCATATTTTTGTTCTTCTTTTATTTTGTTTCTGATGTTTATTTTTAATTCCTCCATAAGTCGTACTAAATTGTTACACTCGGGATTGTATCAGAAATATTGATCGAAGTCTAGTTTATATATTTTTCAATCTAAGTCAAGTCCATCTACCATAAATAATTGTTTCTTTTGTTCGATGGATAATTCTTCTTTTATTCACAATTTATTTAGCATACCATTTAATAATTTGTCTTCTGTTTGGATCAATTGATTTATGTATGAAGACTTGAGGTCTTCGATAAATTTTCAGTTGTTTTCATCTTTTAAATCATCAATTTTTATTTTAGAGTTTGATATTATTTCTGGATTGATTTGAAGTTTGAAATAATCTTGTGGATTTCAATGGTTGAAGCTTATTGTATTTTCTGTTTGTTCTTGTTTATTGAAGTCTATTGTTGATTTTGCCCTTTCTGATTTGATTTTTGCAAATAAACTATCTACATTTTCTTTTGTTAGGTCTTTGCTTTCTTTAGGTCGATAAGCTTTAAATTGTTCTGTGAATCATCACTTATGGTACTCTCTACCGTCCTTTATGCGATTTTCGTTTTCTTCAATAATTTTTTCTCATGTTGTAGGTTGGTCTGAGAAGAAATAGGTATATTTTCAATTTTCAATTTTGACATTGGCTACTCTAGAAAACAATACATTGAATGCGGATAAAACTTTCACTGTCTGGTATTCGTCGGTTAATTTAGTTAGGCTTTCTCTTGTGGATGCGAAACTTTCTTTAGCGTATTTGTTTTTCGTATAAGTATTTATACTATCTAAAATTGATATTAGATTATCTTTAGCGTTGGCATATTCGTGTAGATTTAAATTGTCATTAAAGTCTTTATAATATGTAGCAATTTTCTTTCCTGCCTCATTGTGAATGATATTGTGGAATAGATTGTCGTTTATTTCTCTTCCCTCAGAGTAAATTTTTGAAATAATATCGTTTGTATTGTCTATTTCATCGAAAGTAATTATTTCTGGAGTACTTGTTTTTGAATTTTCAGAATTTTCTATAAATTGAATTGTAAGTCTTTTTTGGTCTTTATTGTCTAACTTTTCAAAGACTAAGGATCAGTCAGTTTTTTTTGTGATATTTATTTTGCTTTGATTTGTGATGTTTTCTAACTTTCAAATTTCTTTGTCTAGATCTTTGAAAATTATGGCTCCTCATATAAGTTCGGCCTTGATATCTTTTAGGGAATTGTTTTCTTTGTCTGTACTTTGATTTCTTAGATTATCCAATATTCCATTTATGTTCTCTGTATTGAGATCGATTTTTAGTGGTAATTTTTCTTTGTCTATTTCTTTGTCTGTAAGGAAATCCTTTTGGATCTCAGTATTGAACTTATTTAATTTTTTATCGTTCTCAGTGGAAGAAAATTCTCAGATATTCAAAACTTTTCTTCATCTATCAGATAGATAGGCATCAAAAAATCTAATTGGAGTGTCTTTGTCTAAAATCAAATTTCAATCTTTGTCTGTTTTTACGAGTCATTTCATATTTTCGTTGATTCTGATTTCTAGATTTTTTTCAGTTCGAGTAGCTTTTGGGATTGTGATAAAATTTCATTCTATTCTGATTTCACTTCATATGTTTTTATTTATTTCTTCTATAATTTTTCAAATTCAATCTTTATATGTTTCGTTTCATTCTCATGAATTTTCAGAAGATTTCATTAATTCTGGATTTGAGTCATTGTAAGAGGTGATTTTATTTTTTTTGAATGTAAGTATGCCTACTATAGGAACAATTCATTCAAAGAATGTCACACTTAATCCTGCTCATCATAGGTATAATTTATTGTCAATGTCATTTGCACTTTGGTTTGCTCGAGCATTTGTATAGGATTCAGCGATTTTTGCAGAAGCCTCTGGAATTTTTTCTTTTGCTAGTCCGTCGTATGAAGCTAGGATTAGAGACATATTATTTACTGCTTTTGTAAGAGTGTCTGGTTTAGAATTTTTGAAACTATTTTTTAGTTCAGTCTGAAGCTTTGCTGCTAATTCAGTTTTGTTGAATTTAAATGTTTTATCTCATTCCTTTGGTTCTAGAATTTTTGCGAAAAATGTTTTTAATTCAGATTGTAATTTTGGTTGCTGTTCGAGTATGGAATCTCGTTTGCTTTTTTCCATTCACATGCTTGCTCAATATCATTCGTATCATGGCATAACTATAACGTGTCAACTAATTTGAATTTTTTTGATTGTTTTTACATCTAGCGATGTACTTTGCTTTTTGTTATCTAGTGTTTTGATAAATCATCATTGCGCTGATGCCATAGGTATGAAAACTAATGTGGAGCCCACAGAAACTCATCCTGTAGCCTCTCGTCATTTTCATAAATTAGTTCTTCAATTTCGTCATATATTGATACCGAAGTCTTCTTTTCATTGAGGGAAATGAGCTAATCATAAATTGAAGGATAGTCATTTGATGAAGCTATCTAGAGATATTCATAATCAATAACCATGATCTGAATATGCTTTGAGAATTGCTGTTGTTACTATATCTTTTAGTCATGCTTCTACAGGTACTCATAGTTTTTTAAGTTCGTTGATTACTTTATCAGATTGTGTATTGAGTATTTCTGTAGATTTGTCTGATAAATTAT
>JAYSML010000009.1:0-2258 GCA_043724745.1 bacterium | reverse complement strand
CTGAAAATTTGTTTATTATTGAGTATATTTCAGGCTCATAGAAATTTGAAAACTTAATCAGTTTTTCGAAGAAAAATTCTTTTCTGATTATTATAATGATTTCAGACGAGAATCTATTTCAAGAGTTGATTACAGAGTTGACTTCTTTTATGAAAAAGAAACAGCAATTCTTCCACTGGAAGAGTTATTAAATACAAACACAATTTCTAATAAAAACAGGTACAATCTGACATTAGATTCATACATGAAAAAAACGGAATTACTGAAACATTTATCTAAAGTAAAGAACAACAAGTCTTTAAATTATGACATTCAAGGGATATTTGCTAAATGACTAAACTCTACGGGACGGGTCCATGGCAGCAGAGCAAATAAATCTTTGTATTTTAGAATGTACGATAAGTTGGTTGATAGCATCAAAAAATGAAAAATGATGTTATACGACGACTACTTTGGTTATGAATCAGTTCACAGATTTGAAATTGAGTTCAGAATAAAGTTTAATAAGAAGGAATTGCCTTGAGGCAACGTTCTACCTTATAAACTATCTGAATTAGGAGATCTAGAGGAAAAAATTCATAGGTATCTATGACTTACTGACTGAGATATAAACGAAAAGTTTATATATCAGTACAACAAAAATAAAACAACAGATTTTACTGAGGAATCTAGATATCAAAAAGATTTCTGAGGTAGAGGATATGTGATAGCTTTAGAAGGATTTAATCCATTTATAGCTCTTCATAAAATCCTTGATAAAAAAAATCTGAATGGGGACTTGTTTAAAAATATTGTGCATGAATATATAGATTTTATTTCAGATGACGGCTTTTTATATGAACTATGACTTGAAATCAAAAATAATTCATAACATAAAACTAATTTTATTAAACAAATTTCCAACACAAACAAAAGAAGAAATAGATTCTATGTGTGAGTTCATTTATAAGGCATCAGTCGTATTGGTGGATGAATACATAGAATCTAAACAAAAACTAAAATAAAATTTTAGTTAATCAATTTATATAGAATATGAAGGCAACTGTTATTACAGTGGAAGAAGCCTTGGATATTCTAGGAGATCAATATAAAGACATGCCAAGAGAAAGAGTAGAAACTCTTATTCTCAACTACAATCTTATTATATCAAAAATTATAGATAGCTTATATTTATCTAAAGAGGCAAATTAATATATAAAATTATAAAACATAAAGTCCTCAAACTAATTATTAACCCATATATCTATATAAAATTTATAACTAATCTAATTAAAATGGCAAAAAGAAAGTTTCCTAGGAGTGCCAGCTTTGACCCAAATACATTAGTGTTTGACGATTTGAAATCATCAGGTCGTCAAACCAACTATGTAACAAAAAATGCTGTGGCATATTGTAGAATCTCTAGTGATATTCAAGCAAGAGACTCTCATTGATTAGAATCACAATATGGAGCATGCAAAGAATATGCCAATAAGAACGAAATGAATGTTTTGTCTTTTTTTCAGGATGAAGCTATTAGTTGATCAATTATGGATAGGAGAGGACTAAAAGAAGTAGAGGATTTTTTAATAAAAAGAAATAAGACTCCATGAGAACAAAATGTTAAATATCTTCTATGTACAGAAATAAGTAGACTTTCTAGACCGGAATTTGTCTATGAATGAATAGAAATAATTTCTAGGTTCCTTAGATTGTGACTTACTATTATAGATGTATTTTCATGACAAACTATAAATAGAGAAAACGATATGGAGATGATTCTCGCTGTGTTAAAAATGTCACAAGCAAAATCTGAGAGAGAAAACATCATTAACAGAACAAGAAACTGAGCTATGCAAAGATTGAAACAATGATACCGGTCTTTTCCAAATGTTCCAACGGGCTATAAATATATCAAGAAGGAGATAGATTGAAAAAGAAATTCAATAGTTATTAGAGATGAGCCTAATGCTTCTAAGTTGGCTGAATGATTAAGACTATATGCTGAATGAATACTTTATAATAAAATAGATTTAGTAAATTACTTGAAAGAAGTATGAGTTCTAACAAATAAGACAAAGAATGTTGCTAATAAAAAAATGCGATATACTGTTATATATTCTTTATTAAAACCCGAAAGATTACTTTTTTATGCTTGAAAAATAGTATCTCCTAGATGTTGAATTATAGAACCTGTAGATGCTAAACACGAGCCTTTAATTACTCAAGAAATATTTCAAAAATTGATTAATAGGATTCAAAAACCAGTAGAAAAAAAG
>JAYSML010000008.1:0-8136 GCA_043724745.1 bacterium | reverse complement strand
TGATAATCAAAACATCTCAGATATCGATAGATCTCAGGGTATACAAATGATAGCCAAACAAAGAAATCAAACTGGATATATAGATTCTTTGATTATTTCCGATATAGATCTCTCAGAAATAGCTCTTGATAAATTTATGACTTTAAATAAAAAGACATTGGAGTCTAGGTTTATGGGATATGAGCAGAGCAAATATTCCAGTTTGTCTTTCAAGTGTAAATGAAAGGAAATGACTGGTAATCTGCTGAATTTCAATGTGATGTTGCAGAATAAAAAAATCTATTTCTCTCAGTATATATTTTCCAAAGCTAAGTCATGATATATGATATCTCTTTCGTCTGAGGATAATAAACAAATAAAATTATTTAAAAAATCTATAAAAAATATTAGCTGTAATTAAAAGATCAGTTTTACATTCTTAATCGTTTTTTTGATGTCATCTATGAATCAATGACCAGTTCCATTTGGACAGCTAGAAGTAGCAAGTTCTTCCAATAATGTATTTGATGAACCCAATAACCTTTCTGGACGACAATTGACTGCTAAAATCTTTATAGGATTGGCTATATGATGAATTATCGCAGTGCTTTTGTTTGTGATTATATCATTTATGTCATCAATGTTTACTGATATACTACAACAGCAACAAAGTGAATTTACAAAGACAAATCCTTTGCTTTCCTTAGTTCTGCTTTTCGTTGGTTTCATTAGTAGTTTCATAGGAAATATGGCAGTGGCTGGTATTTACAATTTATTTTATGGGAAAAGATATTACGATTCATCCAAAATATTCTGATTATTACTTTTGACTAATGGTATTTTGTTTTTTGTATTAGCTCCTTTGTATTTGATTTTCAATCAGAATATAGATGTATTATTTTTGGTAATGTGATTTCATATATTATTCTCAGTATTTGTATCTTCTTGTCAGATTGACTTTGTTTCTAGTCCGCATTATTCGCCATCATCTATGATATGAAATATTTTATGATTTGTTTTGGCATTCCTTGGATATGCGATAGTTTACAAAACGGCAATACAAAGCTGAGCACAACAACAGATATATTTCTTGATGCTTTTCCCTCCGCTTTTGGCTTATACATTATTACCATTTGGTGCGGGAATATGGGAAAAGGTTTATTACAAAATTTATGAATCTGGAGCAAATCCATTTTATGTAACATCTTTCGAAGATATGAATTCTCTGTCTAGTACAGATGTAGAACCAGATGATATAAATGTAGACCTTAAATAGTGGAAAACTAAAAGTGAAAAGTTAAAAGTTAAAAAAACTAAAATTTGTTAGTTTTTAGTTGTTAGTTATTAGTTGTTAGATGCATGTTTATAAAGTCATTTCTCTTATAAAAATCGTTATTGGTTTAGCTACCAGTATTTTGGTTTATAGTTTCATCAATGTATATGAAGATCCGATAGTTTGACTTGGACTTGGATTTTTGTGAATATTTATATTTGCATGGGGAGCTAGTTTCTTTGTTTTCTTAGCGTTCCAGAGGCGATTTCGTGATGCAAAAATGGACGATATGATGAAGGATAGCTATAAACTTTCTTTGCTTTTTGGGATATATGTGATTATAAATTTACTATTAATATCTCTATGATATCGAAGCAAGCGACTAGGAATATGATTGTTTATATGATTTGTATTTTTACAGGTATTTTTATTTATGGGTTTCTGAGAAAGGGATGATGAGCAATTCTAAAAATATGATTGAGATAATAGAAAATAGACTAAAAATGGTTTATGATCCAGAATTTCCTGTAGTAGATATATATACTTTGGGACTGATATACAATATAGATGTAAATGAAGCGGAGAAAAAAATAAATATTCTAATGACCTTCACTACTCCTTTTTGTCCTATGGCTGATATTCTCAAGGAGATGATAATAAACTGAATCGGAGAAGTGATACCTGATTTCGAAGTGATTTTGGAGGTGACTTTCGAGCCTTTATGGACTATAGAAAAAATTAAAGATCCTGATTTAAAAAGGATGTTCGAGTAATATATATGGTATATTGTTCTTAATCTGTAATTATTTTATAACAGCCTCTATAGAAAGCTTAAGTGAGTCTATACTACTTCTTTTATGTTGGTTTAATGCATTTCATGGATCTTTTGTAACTTCGTTTGCAACAGAAAGTTTTACTTGTTCTTTTATTCTGTCTGTTCGTACTTTACCTTGACTTAAAAATACATTTTTCATTCTGTTAGATCGTTTTTGATTTCAACGCATTTCAGATACGTTTATATTTACTCAAAATTTATCTAGTATGATGTCTTTATAATAGTTAGGATCTAAACAATCTTCAAGTTCGGATTCTATCATTCAGTTACAAGTAGCGAAGGATATATCTTTTATTGTTAAATATCAAGATTGCTCAGCCGTATTATATGCGTCTTTTCAAGCACTATCATGATCTAAAAAAACATAATAAGAACAAAGACTATTTCTTAATGTGGATAACTTATATGATAGATTACTAGCTCATAATAAAGATTCTATTACAAATGTGTTTTCGATTATGGCTTTTTTTATTTTTTCGCTTTCGTGTGATAATATTGCTTTTAGTGATATTATGTCATCATTTCATTCAACAACTAAAACATAATTTGCATTTACTAAATTATCAGATTGTCTTATTCCTAGTATATCTCTTATGGTATTTATTTTCTTGGCTAATGTAGCTTTTCAATTATCAATAATTATGTTTGAAGATATTTGTTCTCTATTTACAAACAATGGATTATGTGTAGATATTATGATTTGATTGTTCTCACTAAGTTCGTAAATAGCATCTCTTAGATTGTGTATTGCTCATGGATGAAGATGAGACTCTGGTTCTTCGATGGCAATAAGTGAAAACTTATGATTTGTCTTGGCGTCTTTTAATAAAGATAATGCAACTAGACTTTTAACTCAGTCTCATTTAAACTCTATTCTAGTTTTGCTCCAATCGTCAAGCCATAATTCAGGCCTACTTCTAAATCAAAGACGCATTTCATTATCAGGTATGAATGCATCAACAGATTTTATTCATGGAAGTAACTGTATTACTGATTCTTTGATTGTGTTTGAAATTTTCTTAAATATAGGTTTTTGTAAATCTTTAATTTTTTGTATTGCAGATTGATACTCTTCTTTTTCTTCTATTAATCATAATTCTCAAGAAATCATATTATTTATAATGTTCATTGTATGTTCTTCTGTTCTTATTGCTGGGATATAAGTAAAACTAATTTGATTGGATATATAATCAATTATTTGAGTTTTCTTTTTTTCTAATGCTTTATTTCATTTCTTATTAATCTTTATATCTGGATGAATTCCGTCTTTCTTGAATGTTATCTGTATTGGTAGTTTTCAATTTAATATACTTTTTAAATTGTTTGATATATCGTCAATTTCTTCGTTAGTTAATTCAAATTCTAATTTAAATATTGTTTCTTTTTTTCCTCTATGAGTTTGTGATGATATTGGAAAATCTCTTTCTCGAGAGTAATTATTTTCGTCTCAGTCCCTTGGGAATCTTCAAAATCTTCCATTCCTTTGTAATGTATTCATTGAAATGTTTAATGCCTTAAGTATGTTTGATTTTCATTCATTATTTTTTCAAATAATTACAGAAAAATTGGAAAGCGTTATTTCGTGGGCTTCTGTTATACTTCTAAAGTTAGTGATAGAAATTTTTTTAAGTTTCATTTCAATAAAAAAAATAGGTAAATTAATACCTATTCTTTAGTCTTTTATTTGGTAATTTCAATTATAAGTTAGCTTGTTTTACTGTTTTACCTTTTTGACAACCATTAAGTGCTCATCTAGCTACAGCTTCATTTCGGAATTGAGTAGTTGCATTAGTTGCATTGTAAACAACGTCCCATTTTCCCATTAGTCATTTCATCACTATGTACGAATCGCATAATATCATCTTGGTTGGATTAGTACTTTTTCATATCATTTTTTTTTCGTAGGCTGTCCTATATATAGGATAGATTGGGCTTGTCTTGGATACGTAAGTGAATGAGATATCTTTCTTGGTAGAAAGAGTAGTATTGTACTTATCGAAAAGATAATTGATCGCATCTATGATTTTTAGTGATGTTCCAGCCGTAGGTTTTACTGTTGGAGTTGGAGTTGGTGTTGGTGTTACGGCCGTTCAAGTATTAACTTCTGTAGTACCAGTTGCAATAACTGTACCTGTAGAATTATTTCATGAATTTATCAGATCGTCTATTGCATTCATTCAGCTTTCTAGAACTGTTCCGCTAGTAACTATTTTGTCGTTATTGTCTATTTCCTGTGTTACTTCATCGTTCTGTACTATATATCCATATATCCATAGTCATAAACTAATAGCTAATAAGAATACATATACAATTCCCATCCATCATTGTCTTTTGGATTTGGCATCATTAGATTTGAATATTGCATTCAAAACTAGGAATATAAAGAATCAAGCAGCTACGCTTATAAGGAGAATTGAATAAGCTTCAGAATTTTTAAATCACTGAAGATATATGATGATAGCTATTGTTATACTTAATATGAAATTTCGAGTTTTGTTTGATAGTGCTTGTTTTTTATCGTTTGTGTGAATATGTTTGTGATCTACAAACTCGTTTTTTTTGCTTTCATGTGCTGGAGATTCAGTTTTTTCTCATTTTTCAAATACCTTTTGGAAACTTGCTATCAAGACGATACAAATTAGGTTGATGGCAGACAATAGGAAAAAATTATTCTCTCCTCGAATTACTCATGCTATAAGGCCTTGTACTACAAAAAAATACACACTGAATAACAAAAATAAATTTTTTTTCATATTACTTTATAATAAAACTAAATATTGTCAATTACGGACTAATTATTAACAGGCATTGTATAACAAATATTGTTCATTTTTCAAGTCTAAAATTTGCAAGAATTGAATGTTTTGTGTATAATTGAATTAAGCTTCTTTTTAGTTAAGGGGAAAACATGAAAAAAATAGTATTTAGTTTGTTTATTTTGACTTCCTTATTTAGTTGGACTTGTTTTGCTACTGAGGCACCCTCTGTAGATGAAAATATTTTGACTAAGGACTTTAATCAGGTTTTGGAAACTGATGATATAAATGATCCATTGAGAGATGGTGCGTATGGTATAATAGGTGGCGATAATGTCGACCCAAAGGAGCAGATTACGTCTGTATTGGAGGCCGAAAAAATTACAGAACATAAGACTGCTATGGATAATACTCTAAACTTAATTAAGAGAACTATAAATTATTTACTATGATTTATGTGATTGGTGGCTTTGGTGTATTTGATATATCACTGATTCCTTATATTGACTGCTGGAGATGACGATGCTCAATACAAAAAATGATTGAAATCTATGAAATATGCGGCTATAGCCATATGATGAGTATGAATTAGTTGGCTTTTTGTCAGCTTTATATTTTGGTTGGTGGCTAAATTTATTTGATAATTTAAAATATGAAAAAACTATTCGTTTCGCTATCTTATATCTTGATTATATTATTTGGTTTTGTTTTCGTGTCTGCAGAAGAAGTAGCTTTCCCGTATGATATACAGAGTGATAACCAATTGAAGTGATATAATGAAAGTATAAATTTATCTGATGTGGTTTTACAAGATTCTATAAAACCAGATAATGGTATTTTCGCTAACTTATTTAGCTTCTTCAAGCTTTCTGGTAAGGTATACGATACTGGTACAGGTAAGGCATTAAACTATGTGAAATGGATATTAAATATACTTTTGTGATTAGTTGGTTTCATATCATTGATTTTGATTGTGTTTGCATTTTACCTTATTTTTGTTACAAAGTCCGAAGAGGCAGTTTGAAAGGCGAAAAAGACACTAACCTGAGTAGCGGTGGCTTTGATGATACTCGGAGCTTCATGGCTGATTACGAGTCTTTTGTTTTATATATATAGTCAGATTACTGGCGTTTAAATATTATTTGTAAAAAATGTGATTAGCATTTGCGGAAAAAAATAAAATACAATCAGGTAGACAAGATAATCTCTTTAATACAGAGACTATGATGCTTTTTTCTGAGATTAAAAACGATGTTTTGATAATGAAAGATGGCGGGCTAAGATCTATCCTGAGAGTAAAGTGACTAAATTTGGATTTAAAAAATTACGATGAACAGCAAGTAGTTTTGGAGCAATATAAAAAATTTCTAAATTGATTAGATTTTCCTATTCAGATTTCTATTCGTAATTCATATTTGGATTTATCGGATTATCTTAATTATTTCAGATGAAATCTAGAAAATGTAGATAATGTAATATTGAAAACTCAATGAGATAATTACTATAAATTCTTAGAGAATATAGAAATGCAACAATGACTTATCTTCACTAAAGAGTTTTATATCATAGTGCCATACTACGAAGCAGAGGATGACAATAAACAAGTAAATAAATCTTGGTTTGATAAGTTATTGAATATATTAAATTCAAAAGATAGCGTAGAAAAAATAGTATCTAGATATAGATCTTTTTTGAAATGCAAAAGGTCATTGGAAACTAGGTCCTCTTTGGTAATAGATGGACTTGGTTCTATGTGAATAAGCGTAGAGCAGTTAGATACTTCAGAGATTATAAATTTACTTTTCAGAGATTACAATCCACTGATACATAGCTCTGAGGCTAATATGTCATAACTTTGAATTAAAATAATAAATTGTCATTTATAGCCAAAAATTTGACAATTTTTTGTTTTTGGAATATAATTATAAGGTATAATTTATGTATTAATTATATCTAATGTTGTCTTATAGTAAGCATTCTGGTCCGGAAAAATATGTCGAATCAGGTAATAAAATAAGCAAATCTAAAGGAAAAAGAAACAAGATACTTTTGAATATAGAAAATAAATTACTTGGAACTTTATTGAATTCTGATATTGTGAGAAAAAAAATTCAATGAGTTACGGAAAAGAAGAATGAAATGGCTTCAGAATGGTCCAGTGAAAATCTATCTAAGCTAATATCTGATGATATTAAATGGTTGAAGTGCGGAAAACACTTCAGAATTTATAAAAAGGATGGAGATAAGGATACTATTATTTTGGATTTAACTAGAAATTTATGAGATTTCCAAACTATTTCCAAGAAAAAGGTATTGGAATTAATTATCGATGAAATAGCGGATATAGTTTCTGATATAAAATCAAATAGAGATATACTTGGTGATTTCCATAAATTATCACTAACATCTTGGATTTTTTGACAAAGAACTAAGTATGGATTGAGGGAAAATATTACAAATAAATTGGCTAAATCAATCCCGGAATTGGACTTGGTAAATTCAAAATTAATGAAAATGACTATGATAGATAAGATAGGTACTATGTGAGTATATCCACATGATCTTTTGAATATTTTGCACCATAAATCAAAATGAAAACTTATTATAGATTTAGATAAAAAAGTGATTTCAAAAGAAAGAATCAAAGAAAATTCAGAAAAAAAATTACCTTTGGCAGTTTAATTCCAAAGGCATTTTTTTAATTCGTTTAGATTTAATATATTTTTAATTCAGGATTAAATTTTTTTTCTTCCATGTATTGAAGGCATTTGGATTCTAAGCTATTACATATTTCGATTGCTTTTTCGTTTCAGTCTCATCTATCTAACATTTCTTGATATCGTTCTCTTCTTCTTCTGATTTCTTCCAATGATGCTATGCAAACAACTTCTTCGTTTGTGATTGCAAATCCAGCACAATTTATTCACATATCTGTAGGGGATTTGTATTTTACCATATAATTTTTGTGTGTGACTATGTGTTTTGCTATATTCATTACTATTTCAAAAGCCTCTACGTCTCTATTGTAATTTGTGGAGTCCATACCATATGCTTTTTTGTGGTACTCATCTATACAATTGTAGTCTCCTATATCTGCTGTAGCAGCTTCATAAGCTCGATTTACGGGGTGAGCTACTGGTAAATTCCATATTGGGAAAGTTTCATATTTTGCATAACCTGATTTTATTCAGATTTCATGATCTAGATAAATTTGTCATAGGCAGGTGGACATTTTACCACTGCTTGATGCTGCTCATGTGACCAAAATTAAATTTTTATTCAATGGAATATGG
>JAYSML010000007.1:0-17452 GCA_043724745.1 bacterium | reverse complement strand
TTGTATGCATTAAATTGTTCAAATCGTCTCTCATATATTCAGTAACCAAATAATTTGTCTATCTCTTCTTTTATTCATATTTGTTTGAGTTGGTCATTCTTTTCGTATGGAACTATATGATTTATATTGTTTTCTTCTTCATCATTTTCTTTGATATCTCATATGGGTTGTGAAAGTTCGTATTGCAATAATCTTTTTTCATCATCGTTTAGTTCATAATAATCTCTAGGGTCATCTTTTGAAAATGTCGCTCTTTCAAAAGCTTTGAATAGTTTTTCTAAAATTGGAAGATAGTTTGAAATTCGTTCTTTGCTAATTATATCAGAACGTCAGTAATTTAATATGCTTTCTGGTTTTGAAGAAAGCGATTTATTTTTTGTGTATAAAAATCATTCAGAATTTAGTTTAATTATTTTAAATAACTTATTTATTTCCATTAATTTGAAAAAACTTGAATTTATTCATTCCTTTGGTTCAATTTTTTTTTCTGATAGAAAATTTTCCTTTACTTTTTTTGCTCGTTCTACCAGATTATTTATAGTTTTATATATAAATTCATCCTTATCTAAACTTAGAGTATTATATAATTCTTTTATATTAGTTGCAACTTGCAGTTCTATTTTTTCTCAAGTTTTTAGTATAATAAGAATAGATTCTTTTCATTCATTTTCTGTTATGAAAAGATCATCTATTTCATTTATATTTGGAATTATGTTATTTTCTATCATTACTCTATTATTCATTTTACAGCGTCTAAAATTTCATATTTCAAATCAATAAAGTCTTGTCCTTTATATGCTACAGGAGCAATTTGTTTTGATATTTGAGCAGGAAACATGTAAACATTGTTGTCAGGTGCAAATATTATACAATCGCTTTTATTGAGTCATCATTCTGGATAAAATTCAGGATATTGTCGATTTTCAGGTTTTAGTCTTCAGGCTAGTATAGGTTTTGTTGAAACGCCCTGTTCTATGATTTTTTTATTTTTAGGAAATATTAGGTAGTTTTTTAGTCATTCTCATAAATCCATTCTTCTTGCTATAACGTTATCAAATAATCAGTATTGAAAATTTGTTCTAATAAGATTTTCTACATCATCTGTACTGTCTAAATTATCTTCGACTCATGATTTATCATGTATTAGTTGTAAATTCTCTTCTTTTAATTCTATTATTTCATCTAAATATGCTGGATATATTGATGATTGATTGTTATTTTCTAATAAATGTATTCAATTTTTTTGAAGTATTTCAAATATAGGTCAGTAGGCATCATTATAACTTTCATCACTAGAGAATGTTGTCATAGCTATTCTAATATTTGGGAAATCTCATTCTTTGAATGTTTTAATTATATTTGCTATAGATGTTTGTGGTATTTTTTTTTGGTGATATTCATCCACGGATATACAATAGCATATTATTCAACCATATTTTGAACTTACTTCCTGATGAGCATCCAAAATATTTTTTGTAAATTCTTTTGAATGTCATCGAAATCCATTTGTTCATATTTGGACTGTTTTCATTCATCTTCTAAATGATTCGTTGATAGTATATGGAAGTAATTCTTTATATTGTAAAAAAGGTTCTCAACCATAGATTAATACGTTTGATATATTAAATTCAGTTGCATGTCTGATTGCAGAATTGATAGTTTCTTTTTTAATTAGTGGGCTCTTTTTGTGTCATGATTCTACTACACAATGATTGCATTCTAGGTTGCATTGATTAGATAACATTAGTACCAAATTTTCAATGCTATATCTATTGCCAATAAATCTATCATAAAGATCAGGATAGTAATTATCTTCTTCCAATCCATTTGTCATATTATTAATTTAATTTTAATAAATTTTTAAACTTAGTTTAATTATTTACTATAATATGTCAACTATTTTTGTATTTTTTTATTTAACAATAACGAAAAAGACGTACCTGGGTTACAGGTCGTCCTTTTGTAAGCAATATGCTTAGTTAGTTTTCGGCAAGATCATTTTTGCCGCAAAAGCGTTTGATTTTGATTTTTCCGTCTCTGAGAGAAACCTCGTAGAGGCTTTTGGTATCTCGCCAGATGTAATCGTTATTGGGATATTCGTTGCTAATGAATAGCTTTTCTCCCAGTTGGATAGAGTCTTTTTTTAAAAGATAACTGTAGTCACGAGATGCAACTAATAGCGAATCATTACACTGAAGTGCTTCAATTTTGGTTTTCAATGTAATTTCTTTTTCTTTTATTTCGCTCTTTTTATTTGAAAACATAAAAGCGAATATAACTCCGAATAATATTAATACAAGTAATCCTGGTAATGTTTTTTTTAATTTCATAATGTTAAGTTTTTGTTTTTGGTTTGTGGTGTATTTGTACTTATTTTATATTTAATGTCAAGTTTATTTTTTGTCGTAAATTTGAGAGAAAATATTTTAAATTAATATAATTCGTCTTCGACAATAATTGGAGTTCAGATATTTGTGGAGTAAAATAAAATTTGTTGATATACTCCGGGAACTCTTATACAACCATGAGATAATGGGCTTCAACTAACTTTTCATTGATGTAAATAAAATTTTCATTTCTGGAATCATAGAGCGTATGGCATTGGTGCGTTGTTGTATTCTATCGAAGTTCATCTGTATAGTTTTTGGTTTATGGAGAAATTTCAAGAGGGTGTTCTTAGGTTGTCATCTCAGATTTGTTTATTTAGTCATATGGATATATTGGTTGCCATAAAAAGTTTTCTATTTAGGTAATATGCCAATGCATGTTTGTTTTTTCAAATTTTACTAATCAGAATTATACTATCTCTTTTGGATAATAAATCTTTATATTTTTCGCTTGAATTAATATCTAGATCTTCCATATTGATAGGAAAAACTTCCTTTAATTCATCTATAATCATTGGGTATGATATGGTATCAAATTTATTTATAGGCAAAGATTGCGTCGAGCTGAGACTATCTCATTTGTTATAGCTATTTATTATAAAATCTGATTGTTTGTATCATAATAATTCTCATAAGCTCTGTTTTGTTCATTTCATACATAATGGTCATTTCTGTATATTTTTTATAGAGTTTTTGATAATTATATTTTGATTATCGTTTTGTATATTTCATATTTCTTCTCATATGTTCTCACTTAAAATTATCAATAGTTCTTCTTTTGTATTTTCGGTTTCGTAGAGTTTGTTATTGGTATTTAATGAATAGGTATTTAGGCTATCTAGTGGAGATAAAAGCAATGTAGAAGCAACTATCAATGTTCTCAGGTTCATTTTTCAAAAACATACTAGATTTAAAAACGTATGATTGTTAGTTGGTATAATTAAATTTGTAGGTATGTCAAGTTTGGTTTTTTTTGTATAAAACAAAAGAGTTCCTGAAATACAGAAACTCTTCTATTCAAATAAATAAGTTTTTTTAGGCCGGCACTTTTTCTTGAACTACATTGATTTCCACATCGATGTCTTTGAAGTATGAAATCAAAATGTTTTTGGCTTCTTCTGTTTTTAAGTCCAGAAACTCTTCCGAATTTGTAATGGTAGTATATTCTGTAACTAATTCCCAGCATTTACTTCTTAAGACTCCCTGTGTATCATAGCCAAAGGCTTTAAGTTTTTTGTAAGTGACTACTGCAATTAATACACCAATACTTAAGTATTCAAGAATTTCTTTGTTGGCAGATGCTTCTGCTGTGTTCCAATTTTCAAAAGCTGGAGTTCCGATAATACTAATTCTTCGTTTCATAATATGTTTTGTTTTGGTTTGAGTTAAGTTGATACTTATTCTTAGTATAATGTCAAGTCTAATTTTTCAATTGAAAATCATCGTTTTTTCCGTAATCTGGACTTGTATTTAACCGTAAATTCAAAATCATGAATTTAAGAAAAACTTTAGAATCATCAGATAAAATAAAATATGAGATTTATCTTAGCGGAATAACAGAGGAGACTGTGAGAGCCATCTCTGCTGCTCAAGAGGAACCGGAACGAATGTTGGATCTCAGATTAAAATCTTTGGAAATATTTAAAAGCATGACTATGCCAAGTCGATGACCTGATTTATCATGACTTGATTTGGATGATATCGTGTATTATGCTAAACCATCCCAAGAAAATGTCTGATATGCGACTGATCGAGAGGATGTAGATCCAGAGATTAAGAAAAAATTTGAGAAACTCTGAATACCTGAGGCGGAGAGAAAATATTTAGCCTGAGCATGATGACAATATGATTCATTGAATGTATATCATAATATCAAAGAAACACGGGCTAAAAAATGAATACTTTTCGAAGATATGCCTGAAGCTGTAAGAAAACATTGAGACTTAGTTAAAAAATATTTTATGAAACTGGTGAGTGCTAGAGATCATAAATTTGCAGCTTTACATTGAGCTGTTTGGAGTGGGGGAACATTTATTTATGTGCCGAAATGAGTTATGCTTGACGAACCATTGCAAGCATATTTCCGTATGAATACTTATGCTGGAGGTCAGTTTGAACATACTTTGATAATCATAGATGATGATGCTCAATGAAGTTATATCGAGTGATGTTCTGCTCCAAAATATGACAAAGCATCACTTCACGCAGGTTTGGTCGAAGTTTTTGTAGGTAAAAATTCTAAAATGAAATACTCATCGGTAGAGAACCGATCTACAAACACTTATAATCTAAATACAAAAAGGGCATTGTTAGAAGAGTGTGCTTATATGGAGCGAGTTAATGGTAATATGTGATCTTGTACAACTATGCTTTATCCATGTAGCATTTTGAAGTGAGATAATTCAAAAACTGATTTATTATGAATAGCTGTGGCAGGCAAGGGTCAGAATCAAGACACTGGTTCCAAGGTGATTCATATATGAAAAAATACTTCGTCAAAAATAGTTTCAAAATCTATTTCCAAAGATTGATGAATAGCCACTTATCGTGGTTTGGTGAAAATATTGAAAAGTGCAGAAAATGCCGTGAATAGTACAAATTGTGATGCGTTACTTATCGATGATATCTCTGTTAGTTGTACCGTGCCAGATATTCAAGTGGATAATTGAAGTGGGGTAGTGGCTCATGAGGCAAGTGCAGGGAAAGTAGATGAAAATCAGATGTTCTATTTGATGTCTCGTGGTGTTGTTTCGGAGAAGGCTATGTCAATGATTGTAAACTGATTTTTCTCTGAAGTCGTAAAAAAACTACCACTTGAATATGCATGAGAATTAAACAAATTAATTGATATGGAAATGGAGTGAAGTGTTGGGTAGATTTATTTTTTAATAATTTAGTCATGGAACATAACCCAGTAGATAAATTTGTTTATGATGAAGACCAGAAGATCAAAAAAATGAATCAGCTTGTAAATGAAGCTATAAAAAATAATGAAAGCATTACTCAAAAACTATTAGCATCGAGCATGGAGTCATTAACAATAGGGCAAAAAATGGCTGATAGTGTTGCCTCGTTTGGATGAAGTTGGAGATTTATTATAATTTTTGGAATAGCTATATTGTTGTGGATAACAATTAATGTGGCATTTTTAATAAATAAATGATTTGATCCATATCCGTTTATTTTGCTTAATCTAATATTGTCTTGTTTGGCCGCTATTCAGGCGCCGATTATTATGATGAGTCAAAATAGGAAAGAAGAAACCGATCGTCAGAGGTCGGAAAATGATTATATTATAAATCTAAAAGCAGAAACACAGATTAATAATATAGATGAGAAAATAAATATTTTGATAATAGAACATATGGAAAAGATGTTTAAGATCCAAGAATGACAGTTGAAATTACTAAATGAAATTAAAAAGATGGTGAAAAAATAAATTTTTTAGATTCTAATTTATTGTCATGCAAAATTATGAAACCTATCAAACGATGCTAAAACCTAGTTGGTCACCTCCAGGATGGTTGTTTGGCCCTGTGTGGACAGTATTATATATTATGATAATAATATCTTATGGATATGTGTTTATGCAGGTGTTTCAAAAAAAACTTCCATTAGTCTTGTTGATCCCTTTTGTTGTGAATATAATTGCTAATGTTTTGTTTACCTATTTTCGATTTACAAAAAGTAATTTATTACTCTGACTGATAGATATCGCTATAGTCTTTATTACAATTATCATTACAATGGTGCTTATTTGGCCACATTATAGGTGGGTGGCATATATGCAAATTCCATATCTTTTACGAGTTTCTTTTGCTAGCGTATTAGCTATATCAGTTTATATTTTGAATAAATAGTTTTTCCATATTTGACTTGTAATTTGCCTATGATATAATTATACTTGCTTTCGATAATATGTTACATATTGATAGATTTTTTTTGACGTCTTCTCTGAAAAATTGGGAAGGTCAGGTTTTTATTTTGCCTTTTGTTAATTATGGATATTAGAAATATAGCTATCATAGCTCACGTAGATCATGGTAAGACTACACTTGTGGATCAACTTCTTAAACAATCATGAACATTGAAAAAGATGGATGATCAGAATTTGATAATGGATAGTAATGATCAAGAACGTGAAAGATGAATTACTATTTATGCCAAAAATACGGCTGTAGAGTATAAATGAAATAGAATAAATATAGTGGATACTCCATGACATGCTGATTTCGGAAGTGAGGTAGAACGTGTTCTTAGAATGATAGATAGCGTGATATTGGTGGTAGATGCATATGAATGACCTATGCCTCAGACTAAGTTTGTTTTGAAAAAAGCGTTAGAACTTTGATTAAAACCTATGGTCGTGATAAATAAAATTGATAAGGCTACTGCTAGACCAGATCAGGTTATTGATATGCTTTTTGATTTGTTTATTTTGTTGTGAGCAACCGATGAACAAGCAGATTTTCCTGTAATATATGCAAGTGCAAAAAACTGATATGCTATGAAAGAATTAACTGATGAGGCAAAAGATATGGACCCGCTTTTTGAGGCAATTTTGGCTCATGTACCTTTAGCTTGAAATTTTCCTGATAAACCTTTCCGTATGCAGGTAGCAAATTTGGCTTATGATGATTATCTTGGTAGGCTTGGAATTGGTCGTGTATATGAATGAGAAGCGAGAACAGGTCAAAACGTTAATATAATCTGAAATGATGGAGCTCTTAGGACTTGAAAAATAGCTAAAATATTCACTACTCTCGGACTACAAAGAATAGAAACAGATTATGCTGAATGTGGGGATATTATTACTATAAGTGGTATACCTTCTATTTTTGTATGAGAAACTATAGGAGTATGAGATGTAGAAGCATTACCAAGTATTGGTATAGATGAACCTACTTTGAAAATGGAGTTTTTGGTAAACGATTCTCCTTTCGCTGGTAGAGAATGAAAATATATGACAACTAGAAATATGGACGAAAGATTAAAGAAGGAAGTAGAAACTAATGTTTGATTGAGAATAGAAGTAGAAGGATGAAGATTTATTGTTTTTGGTAGATGAGAACTTCATTTGTCTGTGCTTATAGAGAGCATTCGCAGAGAATGACGAGAACTTCAAGTTTGATCTCCTCAAGTAATATTTAAAATAGAGAAATGACATAAAAAAGAACCTATTGAAAATTTAGTAATAAATGTAGTAGACTCATTGTCTTGAACAATTATCGATATGATATCTCATCGTAAAGGAATGATGCAAACAATGAATTCAGAGAATTGACTTACAACTATGGAATTTCTTATTCCAACTAGAGGATTACTTTGATTTAGATGACAATTTGTTTTGATGACAAAGTGAGAGTGAATTATATATTCCTCATTTTCTCACTATGATGACTATAAATGAAGCATACCTAAGAGACAAGTATGATCTATGATTTCTGGAAATACGGGACAGGCTATGCAATATAGTATATGGAAACTTCAAGACCGCGGACCTGTATTTGTAGATCCAGCTCAAGCAATTTATGAATGAATGATTGTATGAGAACATTTGAAGGGTGGAGATTTGATTGTGAATCTTACTGTAAACAAACAACAAACTAATGTTAGAACGTCTGGTAATGATGAGGCTATGCGTATAGAACCGATAATACATCTTTGACTTGAAGATGCATTGGAATATATTGCACATGATGAACTAGTAGAAATTACTCCAAAAAATGTTAGAATAAGAAAAAAATATCTTACAGATAATGCAAGAAATCTAGCTAAAAAACAAGGTAAGATATAGTTTATGTATTATCAGTTATTATGGATATATTTCTTATTATTCTGTGAGGCATATTAGCTGTAGTCTGAGTTGTTGGTTCTGTATTACCAGTCTTACCCTGACCTATTTTGGTTTATATTTCTTTGATATTACTGCAATTTACACAACATAGTTCTTTCAGTTTAAAATTTCTGATAATTTTTTGAATAATTAATATTTTTGTGATGGTGCTAGATTATATAGTTCCAATTCGATGAACTAAAAAATTTGGTTGAACAAAGCGATGAACTAGATGAAGTACGGTCTGATTAATTGTTGCAGTTGTGATTCTGCCGATATTGTGAATAACAATATGACCATTCGGATTATTGTGACTTATATGATGACCATTTATTTGAGCGTATTTGGGAGAAAAACTTTGATGAGGGGAGCATAAACATGCTTTGAGGTCTGCTTATGGATCTTTTGTATGATTTTTAGGTGGTATTTTTATTAAACTTGTTATTTCGCTTGTAATGGCTTGATATTTTTTTATTAAATTAACCACAATTTATTTTTAGTATATTGAAAATGTATCGTAAAATTATCTCAGTATTTTTTGTTTTCTGATTATTGTCTTTTGGTATATCAAATGCTTATCTTTTGTGATTTAAATCTTGGGATAATACTATAGATAATATACTTAGGATAGAAAACGAATATGCGATGAAACTTTCTATTGTATCATTTATTTTTGATCCTTGGTCAGATAACGTAGAAAATACACTTTCAAATCTAAATGCTAAACTTTGAGAAGATAGAATATATCATATAAGTATTTCTCCAAATAATTTTTCGGCAAAAGAAGTTTTAAACTGAGCCTTTGATGAGGAATATAAAAAGTTTTTCGAGCTGGTGAAAAAGAATGATTTGAAGGTGATTTTCAGAACTATGCATGAAATGAACTGAGGTCGATATCCACGAAGCAGTAATCCGTATTATTTCAAAAAGGCATGGATTCATGTTTGGGAACTTTCTAGAGAGGTTGGATTGACTACGAATAACATTCTATTCGATATGTCTTTGAATGCATGGGATTTACCAGCAAAGGACGGTAAGGTCTGACAAAAGGCAGTATTTATTCAGTGTCAGCAGGCTGAGAAGCAAAAAACAGGTTGTCCCACTTTCGAGGATTATTATCCTGGAGATGAATATGTAGATTTACTTGGAGTGACGTTTTATAATCGATGAAAATGAAATAGTAATAGACGATGGTGAACTCCTAGAGAAATTGTAAATGCTAAGTGACGAAATACATTGGATAGAATGAAAAAAATTTGAAAACCAATATTTATAGATGAGGTTTGAACAACGGCGGTGAATTATACTTGAGCTTATAGTTATAAAAAATCATTGGAAGTACTTGCAAATAATTCTGATATGAAAAACCAGTGGTTGAGGCAGCTTAAAGATTTTCTCGAGCAAGAGAAGGATATAATCTGATTAAATTATTTTAATGTGGATTTGACTAATTGACTTAAAAATTGGACATTGGGGGAGTTGGATTGGTCTGTGATAGATTTTCGTACAAATAAATTCTATGAATCGATAATTGATATTTATAATTCTGCTGAGAGATTGAAAAACAATACTTCGGTTATAATGAATATGTTCGATATAAACTTATTATCTGTAAATGGCAACAATATTTTCGCAAAATCATTATATATCAAACCTATAAAAGATATAGTTTTTATGCTTAATAAACAATACTCAGGTAATCAACAAAAAATTGAGGCGATAGAATCTATGTATACAAAATGAAATTTAGCTATAAAATATAAAAGATTCAATGGGAAACAATTGAAAGAGGTGTTTGAATTATTAAAAAAACTCTACTATGAAAAAGAAAAAATCAAAAAAATAAAAAAATAAAACATATAATTTATATTTATATTCTGTTTTTGATGGCTGGAGGAAATATGGATGTTGTAAAAAATCTTTATGAGTCAGGTATTGTTTTGGGTTGAGGAGACTGCTCTGATTGTGATACTTGTGAGAAGGTTTTTTGCTTAGACGATCTTTTATGAAGATGAGTAAAGACAAATAAGATTAGTGAAAATCTGGGAGATGAAATTAAGAGAAATTTTGTTTATGATAACTGAGATACTTTATAAAAATAATAAGTAATAAAAAAAACTAGAAGTATTGTACTATCTAGTTAATTTTGTATTGATATTTTTTTAAGATAGTCCTGGAATATTTGGCATACCTCATCATCACATCATATTAGCCATATCAGATGGGTCAAATCACAATACTTCTTTTGTCTTTTCAGCAACTATTTCCTGAGCTTTTGTTTGGGCTTTTTGGAAACAAGTTGTTATGATTTTCTCTAGATCTTCTTTTCTATTTGGAGATAAGAAAGTTTCATCGTTGATTTTAAGGTCTTTTAGTTTCATTTCACCACTTATATCTACTATGATGGAATCGTGTTCTTCTCCGTTTTCATCTTTGTATTTTCATTCTTTAGCTCTGATTACAAGGTTTTGTAGTACCTTTTGTAGCGTTTTGTACTTGTCATACATCTTTTTTAATTCTCATAATTTACCGAACATTATAATTTATTTAAATATTAAAATCAGATTATTTGTTTCGTTATATTAATAAATAGACTGAATAATTCAACACTTAGTCTATCAAAGAATAACTTATTAGAAACTTAGCGACATCTCAGAATATTTTACCAGCCGTTTCTCCTCACCATAGATTATATCTAGGACGACGAACTTGTATTATTACTATATATTTTGGATCGTCTCTGGTTATTAGACCTACGAAGGATCAGTTTGTTCGTCCTATTCCAAATTGATATTTTCATTTATAAGATATTTGAGATGTTCAACTCTTTCATCATAAAGCATATCATTCTACTTTAGCGTATTTTAATTCTGGATTTTGATCCAGTACATTGAAAAGTCATAATCTAACAGCATCCGAGGTTTCTTTCCTAAAGATTTGTTTTATTATCTTTTTCTTGTTTTCTAAATAAGTTTTTGTCTTTTTATCGTATATTCATTTTATTATGGTTGGTTGGATATAATATCATCCGTTGACTAAAGATCAGTATCATGCAGCTATTTGGATTGGAGTAGCAAGTAATCATTGTCAAAATGCATTATTCAAAAATCTAGCTAAGGAAACGGTAGAAGATCATTCTACAAATCACTCATCTTCATTTGCTAGTTCTATATTGGTTAGTTTTCCAAATCATAATTTATCCATATAGTTATAATAAACCTCTTTACCCATTTTTTGGGCTATTCTTACCATTCATACATTACAAGAATATACTAATGCATGTAAAAAATTTCGATTTCATGTACATTTATCGTCTGCATTTTTTATTTCGTATGGTCATACTTTTACTTTTCCTGGATCATCGTAAAGGTCATAAAATCTCATTTCGTCGGTATCTAGTCATATTCATACAGTGAATGCCTTCATTATACTTCATGGTTCGTAAGACATAGATATGTTTTTATCTACCAAGACCTGTGGTCAGTATGTGTTTTGGGCAACATATTTGGGCAATGTTGTATCAGTTCTTTCAAAAGATTTTGCTAATCTAGTTTCTCCTCCTGTTTTGATATAAACAGGTACGTCTATATAGCTAAGATTGTCTACTATATATCATTCTTTGGGTGAAAGTGGTCTTATATCAAAAGCCTCGTTATAATCGTTTGGATTAAAGGTTGGATAGTTTACTGATGCCTTTATTTGTCAGTTATTCGGGTCGTAGACTAAAACACTTATTGAGTCTGTTTTGAATATATCGTAGTATTTTTTTACTATTGTTTCAACTTCTTTTTGTATTCAGATATCTATAGTTAAATATACGTCATTACCATTTTGTACATCATCTATTTGAAATTCATTAGCTCATATAGGTCAAATTCGAGATGAAGAACGTCAGACTATTTTGCCATTTTTTCATTTTAAAATATTATCAAAGTATTCTTCTATACCATAAAAAGCTTTATTATTTTTGTCTACGAATCACAATATATTTGATAGAAACGATCAGTATTGATAGTACCTTTTGGAATAAGATTCGGTTCATAATCAGTGTAGTATTGGTATTTTATCATTTGAACGTTCTCTAGCATATTTAGATTTGAGGTCTTTTATCATTTGTATGATCATGGGATTTGCGTCAGATATTATTTTAACATATCTATTTTCTTTTTTTACAAATAAATTATTTATATCGCCGAAGTTTTTGAGGTATCAGTATCTATCAAGTAATTTTTTTAGAGGTGCAGATTCCTTGGATACATTCTTGGTTAATCCGGGTGTGATATATACATAATTGTCAGATTGTATATCTATGTAAGCTAAATTTAATTTTTTAAGGTCAGTCATAAATGCTGTATTGGAGAAAAATCATAGGTAATTTTGTTTCTTTATTCCTATATATATTTTTTGATTTAAGGCATCTTTTATCATTCCGTATGCTATGTCCTTAGAAAATCAACTTAGAATCTGATTTATTTGATTATTGTGTCATGTTCGGTCAAAATATAGATAACCACTGGATACGATTCAGTTACCATAATAGAAGAATTCAGGCTCATCAGGTAATAATTTTTTATTTGTAAATTGTTCGATATTTTTGACACAATCTAGTTTTCAAACCTCCTTCATACCGTATATTTCACAGAAATGTTTATAAATTGCTGGAGTGATTAAATCTATGAAACGTGCTTTGTCTCGTATAAACTTTGGGTCAGCTATTACGTTGTACATTGTTATATTCTCTGTGAGTTGTATGTGTTTCTCTGATTTATCATCAGCAAAAATATTTCACCTTTCGGCTTCTAATATTGATTCATTTACTTGTTGTGAGTTGAGTAAGTCTTCATAAGATTTGTGATTTACGATTTGTATAAAAAATAGCCTGAATATAATTATAAAAAATAGCATACAAAAAAAACATAGGAGATAGAACTCTTTGTTTATTTTTAGATTGTCGAATATGCTGTATTTTTTGAGTTGATTTTGTAATCGATCTTCAAAATTTTTATAGTTTGAGCGTTTTAACATATTTTTTATTTATTAATAATAATATTATTGTGTGAGGATATTTATTTGACTAAAATTTGCAATAAATATTTAAGCGTGTAGTTTCTGAATTATTAAATTTTTCCAAAAATGTATTAGTATAATATAGTATATTGATTTTTACATTATGATTTTGTGTATCTAGACTATTATGTGATAGGAAATTTACCGAATATCCGCTTATTTGTGCAGTATATCTTTATAATTTTTTTCTATTTTGTAAACCATTACCTTGTAAAGGTCAATTAAGCACCGTGTAAATTAAATTGTTCTTTCTTGTAAAAAGTATTTGCAAATCATAAATATTTACTTATATTCTCTCAAACAAGTTATTTTATATTTCTTAATATGAATTAAATGAAAAAAGTGTTTTCATTAATGGTTGCTAGTTTTTTGGGATTTGTAGTGTTTGCTTTTGGTCTTGTTAATGCACAATGAGCATGATGATTTGGTGACCAGACTGATGTTGTTAAGTATAACCCAACTGTGCCTGGAGCAACAGCTGGTTTGCAATCTGATAAATTGATAACTTCTATAAAAATGTTTATAAATCGAATACTTTGATTATTGGGACTTATAGCATTATTAATGCTTTTGTGGGGAGGATTTCAGATGGTGACAGCTGCTGGTGATGAAGCTAAATATAAGAAATGATTTAAGATATTGCAACAAGCAGGTATGTGAATTATATTTATATGAGTTTCATGGTTGTTTATTAGTGTTATATTTTGGCTTGTTAGTAAGTTTGCTTGATAAAATAATGTGTATAAAAATATTTTCTAGAAAACTTCTCCTTGTGAGAAGTTTTTCTTGTAATTATTGACAAAATCATTATATTATGTTTGGTGTTTAATGTGTTTTGAAAAATAGTATGGGAAAATTTATCTTTAATTTCTTATTATTTGCATTTGGTATGTATTTACTATCTTTATGTGTTTTGGCAGCAGATGATAAAATAGAAAATAATTATTGAAAATGATTTGGAGATAATAGAATAGTGGAGGATTTATGAGTGTATCGTTGATCTATAAATTTTGTTGAAAATCTTATTAATAATCTAGTTTGATAATTTCTTGTTTTAAAATTAAATTGCTTTGTTGAGTATTGGTTAAATAACTTATATTTAAGTTAAATTTTGTCAAATTTATGTTTGAAAAAAAGATATATATTGATATAAAGATTTTTGTATTATTTAGTAAGAAATGGCTGTATGCAATTACATGAATTTGAACTACGCTATCGTGCTTATAAATGACTTAATCATAAATTTGATCTTTGATGGGATTCAGATTCGATTTTGGATATGGTTAGGATTTCTAGTAAATGAAAAATTTCCAAACCTGTACAGGAGATAGAGCCTGATGAGCTACATGAGGTTGCATTAGAGACGTATACTGATTTCAAAAAGCAATATTTACAGGAAAACAGAGATAAAAAAATATGATTTGAGGATTTATGAGGATATATAGATCGTTTGGAGTATGAAATGAAAGTAATAAGTGAAATGTGATTTAACTCTTATTTTCTGATAGTTGCAGATTTTGTGCGTTGGGCAAAAAAAGATATGATTGTGGTTGGGCCATGAAGATGATCTGGTGCTGGTTCTATACTGGCTTGGCTTTTGAGAATTACTGATGTAGATCCTATTCAATTTGGACTTCTTTTCGAGAGATTCCTGAATCCTGCGCGTATAAGTATGCCCGATTTCGATATAGATTTCGAGGATACACAGAGAGAAAAAGTGATAGAATATGTAAAGAATAAATATGGAAGTGATCAGGTTTGTTCTATATGAACATATATGCAATTGGCTAGTAAGGCTGCATTCAAAGATGTTGCTAGAGTTTTGTGAGTTCCATTTGAAAGATCAAATCAAATTTCTTCGCTTATGCCAGAGAAAATGTCTTTATTACAGGCGGTGGAAACTAGTGATTGAAATGATGAACTTAAGGCTATATATAATTCAGATGAAAAAGTAAAACAAGCTGCTGAATTGTCTGATAAACTAGAATGAAATATGAGGCAGCTATGAGTACATGCTTGTGGCATAGTTGTATCTCCAGATAAGGTGACTAAATATTCGCCTACACAATATGTAAAAGAGGGAGATAGTACTATTGTTAGTCAGTATGATGGGCCAACATTAGAAACAATATGAATATTGAAAATGGATTTCCTTTGACTTAGAAACCTATCGGTGATAAAAAATTGTATAAAGATTATAAAGAAAAAATGTGAAAGCGAAAAAATTGAATTACCGAAAATATTTGAGTGATTTTTTGAAGATACCTCTTTCCAACCACCGATAGATGATAAAAATACTTTTGAAAAAATCTTCCAAACATGAGATACTACGTGAATATTTCAGTTTGAGTCTGATTGAATGAGAAAATTTCTTATAAAACTAAAAGCTGATTCTATAAATGATTTAGTTGCGATGAATGCACTTTATCGTCCTGGTCCTATGGAGTTTATACCAAATTATATTGCTAGGAAAAATTGAGAAGAACCCATTAGTTATATGAGTAGTGAACTTAGACAGATTATTACTGAGAAATATGGTGAAGATGTAGCAGATAAAGAGAATATTAAGCTTATTGAGGATTTGGCTCCTATTATGAATCTTACGTATGGTATAGCAGTTTATCAAGAACAGCTTATGTTTTTGGTGCAATCTATGGCATGATTTTCGTTGGCAGAGGCAGATATTCTAAGAAGATGAATAGGTAAGAAGAAAAAAGAAGTTATAGAAAAAGTAAAAAAAGAATTTACACAAAAAGCTAAAGAATATAGAAATTACGAGAAAGAAACTTCTCTATATATCTATGAGAAAATGATAGAACCTGCAGCCTCATACTCTTTTAATAAATCTCATTCGGTTTGTTATGCTATGATTGCTTATCAGACTGCATATCTCAAAGCTTATTATCCTGTAGAATTTTATGCTTCACTTATGAGGTCGGTAGAGGAGGATACGGATGATCTTAGTAAATTTATTTCCGAAACTCAAAATCATTGAATTGCAGTTTTGACGCCTGATATAAATTATTCATTTAATCATGTAGCAGCTATATGAAACTCTGTTAGGTTATGATTTTTTTGTATAAAATGAGTTTGATTTGAAATAGGGGAAAGTATACAAGAAGAGAGGAAAAGGGCATGAAAGTTTAAATCTTTGGAGGATTTTCTGACTAGATGCAGTAGTATAGTAAATAAAAAGTCTATAGAATGACTTATAAAATCTGGATGATTGGACAGTATGTGAGATAGAAAAACCATGTTGGAAAGTTTGGATATAATATTGCTTTGGTCAAAAAGATCGACTGAAACAACCTGATGACTTTTTGGTATGATTACGGTAGATTCAAATATAGTTTTCAAAAAAAAATATGAAACATCTTTGATGGAAAAATTAATGATGGAACAGGAGGTTTTGAAATCTTTTGTATCTTGAAATCCATTGGATGGACTATATCCATATTTAAAAAAGTTTAGTTTTATTTCACAATTTAAAAATTTAGAGGGTCAGGTTCCATTTGTTATTACTTGATATATTAGAGATATAAAAAGGGCTAAGAAAAAATGATTTTTCATAGAAATAGAAGATATATCTGGTAGTATAGAATTTTTTGTAAAAGATGTACTTGATTTCAAAAAATTTGATATATTGATAATTAATTGATATAAGTGAAGATGAGTAACTTGGGATAAAGTAATTAGAACTTCTCGTGAATCATTGGTTAGACAGGCATGAGGTAAATTTGATCCGAGTTTTACTGTGGTGAAAGCTAAGTCTTTGAGAATGTCGGCAGATAGTATATTGGGTAATATAAGCGAAACAAAGGAGAAGGAAGAAAATACTAATGTTGATGTAGAGCAAGAAAGGAAACCAGATTCTTATGTTTTTAAGTTGCCAGACAATGCAGAAAAGATAAAAGAAATATTGGAGATAATAAATAAATACCCTTGAGATAAACAAATAACTATATGAACAAATAATATTAGTTTGAATGATGAATGAATAAAAAAAATTCTTGATTTAATTATTTAATAATGAAGTACTAATGGATGAGAAAAAACAGATGGATATAATTAATTTTTTGGAGAAATCTAATAAAATAGCTATATTTGGGCATGAAAATCCTGATGGAGACTGTTTGTGATCTATGCTTGGGCTTTGATGACT
>JAYSML010000006.1:0-2988 GCA_043724745.1 bacterium | reverse complement strand
AAATCGGAGATCTGTTTTTGATCAAAGTATTTTCCAGGACAACTAGCTCATCGTCATCGGTGTGGTTTTACTTCTGCTCCTGTGAAAGTATCAGTAAGTCAGTTCATATAGTCTATTTTTTCATCATCGGTAGCGATTGCTCGTGGTTTTATGTGGCTCGCTATCAATAATCTTTCATCATTTACCCCAGTGACTATACATGCATTGATGTCTTGCAAAAGTCTTTCTCTATATTGTCATTGTCATTTTCTAGCCTTAACAAGCCTTTCAACCCTTAGTTTGTCTGTTTCACTAACAGCTGGTTTCTGTAACATCTTTTTGATCCTTTCTTCAACCTTTGCAATAAGCATAGGATGATTTTGGGAGTTGTAATGATAATCTAGGAATAGATGGAAATAGAATAGGATCTCTCCTGTTTTGATTTCTCTCACTTTCAGTATGCTTAGATATGAGATATTCGGCAACGATATATTTCTCATCATTGTATAATAGTCATCGGTAGATGATACATAATATCTACTAGCGTCTTTATCTCAATTTTGAGCATTTATTTTGAAAAACAAAAAGTCCTCCTTCCGAGAAGATATTTTATCATTATATTGAGATCGTAGGGGAGTTATATCCTTTTTATATGATTGTTCCTTATGCTCGTATTCATATTTAGAATCCTCCAAAAACTTAGAAAAATCATTCTTAAAAAAAAAGCATCTTCATTTGAATCATTCAAAAAAGACATCGAAGGGTTCCTTCCTCGATGTATTTCATACATACAACCTTGCTTCTCAATGTCATCCTCAGGTTTTATTGGTTCTCACAAAGCTATCTGCTATCGTAATATATGGGATCTCATCTACTATTTCAAATTCCTGTCCGCCAAGGTTCAAATTAGTGTTTTTTACCATGGAAAATTTTTGGCAACAAATATAAAAAGTTATTTACGACAATACTATTTCACGCTTGTTTATAGGCCTGAGTATCGCTAACAACTATTTTATAATCATCGGAAAATCACATTAATCTAAGACATTCTCTAGGTGTCAATTTTCTAATCTTGTCTCACTTAGTAATATAGTTATCAACTCATGCTCTATGCATTTTTGCCATAGTGGATAATAATGGTCTTGCTATATCTAGATCAGTTGCAGGATTGGACTTAAATGTTTTTGTTCCTGTGGCCATAACATAATCCTTTACTTTTTCAGATAGATAGTATTTTTTATCGACACTCTTCTTTTTTGTTTGAGTGACAAAATCTCCATGCCAATTGAATTGCTGGTTTGCTTTTTGGCAAAGTGCTATATCTCAATTTATTTGAGTGTATCTTTTATCTAGGTTTTTTTGCTTAGTTACGAAAGCAACTCATTTTTCTCAAAGATAATATTTACTATTTGGATTATCCTCTAGGAGATCTTTCATGGTAATATCCAATTTCACAGGTTCTGCAAATTCAAACTTATCAAACATTTTTTTATCTTTGAATCATACAAGGAAGATTCTTTCCCTGCTTTGTGGGATCCCATAGTCCTTTGAGTTGACTATCTTTCGATCGAAATAATATCACAATTTTTTGAATTCCTTCAATATATGTTTTCGAGTATTACCTCAATCGTGAGTAGTCAATCACTTAACATTTTCAAAGATAAAGACTCCAGGTTTGGAATCTTTTATCAATTTCATATACGAAAATATAAGATTTCACCTGTCGTCACCCAATCATTTTCTTTTTCAAACCATAGAAAAAGACTGACAAGGGCTTCATCAGACTAGGAGATCAAGTTTTCATGCATATTTTTTTCAGTCAATCTTATTAATATCGTCATATCGTATTCATTTCATCTTGAAATTAGCAAAGTATGTCTCTTTACAGTATTTATCAATATCACACGCAAAAACTATTTCATGTTTCCAACCAAGCCTACTTAATGCATGTTCAACCGATCATATTCATGTAAACACAGTACCTATTCTAATCATATCTTGTTGATTTATGTGGCTAAATATTACCTTATGGGTTACGTGATATATAAACAATCGTCACCTATATAAGACAAAGGATCATCAAATACAAGCTTTTCTGTAATACTCATGTACCGTTTACATTTTTACTATTTATAGTATAATTGAGATATAAAGGTTAGAGGGGGTCACTAACTAAAAGTTATCAACACGAAAATAAACTAGGTAATAACCTAGTTTATTAGTCTATATAAATTTTGTATTCTATGATTTTGGAACCGTTATATTTGCTCTATGATAATTTTTTCTAATTGTGGCTCCAAGATCTCCGCATTCTTTTTGAACATCCTTAAATCTTGTCTTATTATAAAATTTTGTCAAGAGTTTAAGAATTTCGATAGCATTATTTTCTTCCATGTATAGATCCAAATCCAATACAGAATCTTTTTTGTCAAATTCCACTCGATATCTTCGATTCAACATTCATACTTTTACCATTTCGGATATATTTGCTCGAGATATTCTAAATAAGCATTTTTTCTTTGTTCAGTCGTTTGCTTTTCGTGAATTGGCCACTATAATTCAATACTTATCATATCAGCATATACAGATACAATGAGCTCAGGTTGAGTGGATCTTCTCAATGATTGTTTTCACTTCTCCACTCATCATTTCATTCCAAGTCTGATTTGTACCACTTATGACGATCACAACAGGATATTTTGTAATCCAGTATTTTAACATTTGATTTGTATAGTTTCAGGAATCTGCATAATTAAGACCAAAGAAAACAACATCATTTCCGTTCCAATCTTTTCCCTTAATTCACTGCTTGTTTGTAGTAAGCAGAGCTTTTTCTACATAATCCCCGCTATCATTCATGTCTTCAAGTTTGTGACCCATTTTAGTCCAAAGATCCTTTCGCTCCAGTTCTATCGGATTCACTCCTGACTTTAATTTCGCTCCAATTTCAGAAGCAATCTCAGGATTAAGTGTTGCCAATTCTTTAACGTTCTGAATAAGCATAGAATG
>JAYSML010000005.1:0-3423 GCA_043724745.1 bacterium | reverse complement strand
TCATGATAGGTTATTGTTTATAAATACTTATTTCTTAATCAAAATCGTAGATAAATACAACAGAAAATAAAAAATGAAATTTTTTCTTGATATTATAGTCTACACATTGTTATAATTTAGTAATTATTTTATTTTTTTTGTTAGGATGAAAAATATAAAATTAGGTGGATTAATTGTTTGTGGACTAATATGAATCACTTTGCTTGCATGATGCGCTAAGCAAAATAATTTCGGAGATAGGAGAATGGATAGACCTGGATTTAATAGGAATGGATGATGATATATGTCATGAGTAGCCAGAAATTGAAGTGGGTTTAGGAACTGAAGTGGATTTAGAAATGGAATGGGATCTGGCAGAAGCTTTTCTGGGATGAGGAACCCAATAAATTGATCTGGAGAAATACAGGAAGTTACAAAATAAAATATTATATATTGGTATATCAATATGAGCTATAAAAATCATTAATTTAAGGCGATTTGTCCACCGAAAAATAGTCTATTTGTATTGAATTTTCGTAGAAGAATTGTAATTTTAGATTACACTGATTTTATAGTTTAGTATATGAAAAAAAGCGAAATGATAGAAAATATAAAAACCCTGACAAAACAATCTGTTTCTTGCCTGAAAAATGCAAATAAGTTGGCTATATCCAAAAATAGAAGATTTATCCGTGGAGATGAGCTTTTCTTGGGAATATATAACTTTATAAAAGATAACAGTGATTTGTCGATATTCTGCAATATGGTATGAATACCTCTCGAGGCTGATTTGGAGTCTTATTTCCAGTCTAACTATGGAGAAAAATCCGCATTGATAAAAACTAAGTCTGATAAAAAGATTTCTGTACATAAAAATATTTACGAAAGATTGCAATGATTTGTCGCTAAATGACTGGATAAATTCGATTTTATCATTTTATTTTATGTATCATTTTTTGATTTGTCTAGCCAATTTGCTCATCATCTAAGTAAGCAATGAATAAACAAGGATATCGTGCTTCGCAACTGCAGAAAACTCATGAAGAACCCTGCCATAAAGCAGATATGATTATTTGCATTTTTAGAAATTTTGAGTAAAATTTTTGGTAAGTTAAATTTACATACAAAAGATATAAAAAACATGAAAATTGAAAACATCCAGAATCTTGATAATTTGAATATGTTCGTAGATGCTATAGATAGCGAACTAATGGATAGAGGCGAAGCCTCTTCTATAGAAACAAGCGTAACAAATAAAAAGGAAGAAAAAAAACTAACTGTAGAATATTTCGGTACAGATCTAACAAAAGAAGTGAAAGATGGATTTATAGATCCAATTATCTGAAGAGAAGATGAAATCAATCAGGTTATTTTCACCTTGCTTAGAAAGAACAAGAACAATCCTCTACTTATATGAGAGGCTGGAGTAGGTAAAACAGCGATAGTTGAATGATTAGCACAGAAAATATCTAAGTGAGAAGTTCCAGAGAAACTTAAGAATAAAAGAATTTTCTTATTGGATATGTGAACTTTGGTAGCTGGTACGAAATATAGATGAGAATTCGAAGCTAGAATGAAGGCTATATTGGAGGAAGCAAGTGATGTGACTAATAATATTATATTATTTATCGATGAGCTTCATACAATTATAGGAGCTGGATGACAAGAGAATGGTGATGCAGCACAAATGTTGAAGCCACTTTTGGCAAGATGAAAAATTAAATTAATCTGAGCTACAACTTTCGATGAATATCAAAAACATATAGAAAAAGATGCTGCATTGAAAAGAAGGTTCCAAGAGGTGGTTGTAGGTGAACCAACGGTGGAAATGACTAGAGATATACTTATGTGACTAAGGAAGACTTATGAAGATTTCCATGGTGTACAAATCACTGATGAAGCCATAGAAAGTGCAATATCACTTAGTAAAAGATATATGCTAAATAAACATTTACCCGATAAAGCATTGGATATTATAGATGAAACCTGTGCTAGAGAATCCACTATAAACCAGAAACTAGAAAACGACGAAGGATACAAAGAAAATGAAGAAAAGATAGGACTATTACAGAAAAAAATAGAAGAAGCTATCGAGAAACAAGATTATTTCATGGCTGCAGAGCTGAAAGAAAAAGAAGAAAAAATTAAAATCGAAATGAATAAAATTAGAAATAGCAAAAATGTACCTATGCATTTGAGGCCTCTTATTACAAAAGATGATGTGGGAAATGTATTGGCTGCCAAGGTAGGAATACCAGCAAATATAGTAAATGAATCAGAATTAGAGAAATTGAAAAAGTTAGGTGAAAGTTTGAAAACAAAAATAATATGACAGGATGAATGAGTAGATGCTATAGTAAAAACATTGACTAGAAGCAGATTGTCTGTGATTACAAAGACTAAGCCAATAGGATCATTTCTATTTCTTGGACCTAGTGGAGTGGGTAAAACATTCCTAGCAAAACTTATTGCTAAAGAATATTTCGGTGATGAGGGAGCTTTGATTAGAATAGATATGTCTGAATTTATGGAAAAATATTCTGTATCTAAATTGATTTGATCCCCTGCTGGATATGTATGATATGAAGAGGGATGAAATCTAACTGAATCAGTAAGAAGAAAACCTTATTCTGTAGTTCTTTTCGATGAGATAGAAAAGGCTTCTCCTGAAGTTTTGAATATACTATTGCAAATATTGGATGAAGGACATTTGAAGGATGCCAAATGAAGAATAGTAGATTTCAAGAGTACAATTATAGTGATGTCTAGTAATATAGGATCTGAAGAGTTCTCCAAGAAACAAGCTAGAATAGGATTCCAGACAGAGGAGAAAAAAGAGAAAGGAGAGATTTCAGGCAAGGATTTCATAGTGATCAAAGAAAGAATTATGGAAGAGTTAAAATCAGCTATGACTCCAGAACTTATAAATAGAATTGATTACAAAATTATATTCAGTCCATTGAGCAAGGTGGTATTGGGACAGATATTGAAAATCAAGTTATCAGAATTTTTGGCGACTCGAAGTACTCAATCATGAGTAACATTGCCTAAGTTTAATGATAAGAAGATAAAGGAAATCGTAGAGAAAATTTATGATCCTCAATATGGAGCTAGACCTGTGGATAGATATATCCAGGATGAAGTAGAACCAATGTTGATTGAGAAGATATTAAATAAATAAAACTGATTAAGATTAAAATATAAGGACTGCCAGAAATGGTGGTCTTTTTTTGATATTTATTCTTATTTTTTATACTCTCAAAGACAAAAGGATATGCATAAGCTTTTTCTGAAAATTAACTTGTATGTTGGTTATCTCACCAGATCAAAGTTTCTTGTATAAAGCGAAATGTAAATGTGGAATATTTATCCATCAAGTCATTCAGGTTTCTCAAATTTTTTGTCAGGTTTTTACTTTATCTCAAACCTTAAGTCCAGATTTGC
>JAYSML010000004.1:0-2877 GCA_043724745.1 bacterium | reverse complement strand
GCTAGAAAATAAAAAATCAGATTTTGGGTTAATATATCTTTTTGATATTTTCTATCAAGAGAGAAATATAATTTTAGTATATCTTGCTATAAAAAGTTTTTTTATTATATTACTGGCAATAAAAAATATATTTTAGATAATGGTTTTTCGGTGATGAACAATAAACAGATGTTGGAAAGAACTGTAGATATTATCAAAAAATACTACCAGGAATCAAAAAACGAACCTGTTCTTAAACACCTTTCTCCAATAGATTTAAAAAAGCATATCAATCTCGATATTCCTAAAAAATGAACTGATATCAATAAGGTTTTTGATGAATTAGAAAAAATAGTTTTGGCTAGCCCGAGAACATCTAGTAATGGATTTTTTAATCTTTTGTTTGGAGGCAAGCTTATGCCAGCGATTATGGCAGAAATGATTACTGCTGTGTTAAATAATACAATGCATACATATAAATCTGCCGGTATTCATATACTTATAGAAAAAGAGGTTATTAACTTCTTTTTGAAAAAGATTTGATATCCAAATGGCGACTGAACTTTTGTTCCTGGATGATCATTAACAAATATGATTGCGCTTATTTTGGCAAGGAACGAAAAAGATCCCTCTATCAAAGAAGAATGAATATGAAAGAAAAAAATAATTTGATATACTTCTGATCAGGCACATTATTCAACTAAGAAATTTACAAGTATTATGTGACTTGGATATCAAGGTATAAAGATAATTCCAACTGATGAAAAAGGGAAGATGGATATTTTATTATTAGAAGATACTATAAAGAGAGATATAGAGGCAGGATATATTCCTTTTTTCGTAACAGCTACAGCATGAACTACTGTTTTGGGTGCATATGATCCGATAAAAGAAATATCTAAAATAGCTAAAAAATACAAAATGCGGTTACATGTAGATGCCGCATTGTGATGAGGAGCACTTATGAGTAAAAAATATAAATATCTTTTGGAATGAATAGAGTTGAGTGATTCTGTTTCTCGAAATCAACACAAAATGATGAATGTACCTCTTTTGGCTGCTGCACTTTTGGTGAAGGATTCTAATGTCTTTTATAAAAATTTTAGCGAATCCGCTGATTATCTCTTCCAAATGGATGATCAAGATTTAAATCCTTGAAATAAAACTATACAATGTGGAAGAAGAAATGATGCATTGAAAGTGTGGACGGCTTTGAAATATTTATGAGAAGATGGTTATGAGAAGAGAATAAACAAAGAGTTCTCTAACGCACAATATGCTGTTTCTATTATAAAAAAAGATAAGGATTTAGAATTAGTATTGGAGCCTGAATGTATCAATGTTTGTTTCCATGTAAGGGGCAAATCTGCAGAAAAGATATGCGAACAATTAGATAACCAATGACTTATCAAGGTTGGCTATGGAATACGGAAAGACAAAACGTTTATTAGAATGGTATGTGTGGATCCAGACATGACAAAGAAAGATATTCAGAATTTTTTTGATTGTGTAAAGTCAGTAAAAATATAATTTATTTATCGAGATAAAATGATTTTAAATCATCTTGTGATTTCATTGTTGGTATTTGTTTCACCTTTATTTCCACCAGCGATTATACCTTTTGCTTATACATTGATATGAGTACGTTTGTTGCAATGAGCTGGACCAATAGGACTTTCGTTTAGTGCTGTATTGCCAGCAGCAGCGAGTAGCATTATGATATGGCTGTTGTATGGATATATGCATAATAAAATAATAGCATTTCAAGCAAAAATGAATAATAAAGATCGAATTTCTCGTTTAGAAAAAAGGTTTGCAACTTATATAGAGAATAGAAAAAGATTGAACAAACTTAATCAAAGAATAACCACATATTTGGAAACAAAGAACAGTAAGTTGGCCTTATTTCTACTTACTATTGTAGCAATTGATTCAGCAATTCCCGATATAGTAGTTATAGGAATAGTTCGCAAGAAACTATCATTTCCTCTGTTTATTGTGGCTGCAGTGATTGGGAAAGCTACAGTATATCTGCCTGTTATTTGGGCAGGCAAATGAATTTTGTCTTTATTCTGATATTAGTTTTATGAAACTACAAATACCGTTATTTATCCAAAAATACTCTAGACGAGAATTTTTGCCAGGATATATTTTTGATATCCCTCAATATATTTATTTGTTGTATCTTTGTATAAAAGCAAGAAGTTTTGTTTTTTTTTCTAATGTTAATCCTGGTATGGTACTTAGTGGAGCCGTAGGATATGGTAAACATGCAGAATTGGAAAAATTTCCAGATTATCTGAAGCCCAAAACTATTCTTATGTCTAAGGGAAGGCACAGTAAAGAAGAACTTTTGCAAAGATTTAAAGAATCTGGTATAGAATACCCGTGTATTACAAAACCTGATATGGGTAGAATGTGAAGAGATGTAAAAAAAATTCATAATGATAGTGAACTTATAAGCTATTACGACTATATTCAAGAAGAGATTGTTATACAGGAGTTTATAGACTATCCATTGGAATTTGGTGTGTTTTATTATCGTTTACCAGATGAAAACAAGGGACATATTACGTGAATTGTGGAAAAACAATTTATGTTTTTGGAAGGAGATGGAATACGTACATTTGAACAACTTGTTTACGATCATCCTAGAGCAAAATATTATTATAATAATATGAAGAAAGAATACTTGCTAAATCGGAAGCAAATTCCCGCAAATGGAGAAAGAATACAATTAAATTATATAGGTAATCATTGCAGATGATCAGTTTTTTATGATGTTTCAAAAATTATCAATCCTGGATTAGAGGAAGTATTTGATAATATTAGTAAAGAGATTGGTGGATTCTATTTCGGACGTTATGATATAAAAGCCAAAAGCTTAGAAGAACTAAA
>JAYSML010000003.1:0-18244 GCA_043724745.1 bacterium | reverse complement strand
ACTTAATGCCTATCAAACGGTTAGTCTTACCGTGACCTTATTCACTTACGTGATGAGAATACTTATCTTGAGGTGGGCTTCCCACTTAGATGCTTTCAGCGGTTATCCTCTCCATACATAGCTACCCAGCGTTTACCGTTGGCACGATAACTGGTACACCAGAGGTATGTCCTTCTCGGTCCTCTCGTACTAAAGAAGGCTCCTCTCAATATTCTAACGCCTACACCGGATATGGACCGAACTGTCTCACGACGTTCTGAACCCAGCTCACGTACACTTTCATAGGCGAACAGCCTAACCCTTGGGACCTTCTACAGCCCCAGGATGCGACGAGTCGACATCGAGGTGCCAAACGGAATCGTCGCTATGAACGCTTAGATTCCATTAGCCTGTTATCCCCGGAGTAACTTTTATCCGTTGAGCGGATCCCCTTCCACATGGAAGATCCGGATCACTTTCGCCTACTTTCGTAGCTGTTTGACTTGTCAGTCTTACAGTCAAGCTTGCTTATGCGAATATACGTCCACCACGGTTTCCATCCGTGACAAGCAAACCTTTGCACGCCTCCGTTACTTTTTAGGAGGCACCCGCCCCAGGTAAACTGTCCAACTGACACTGTTCCCCGTTTTGTCGGGGTTAGAGATGCTGTATGTAATGAGTGGTATCTCACTTGTGACTCCAATCGATCCGAAAACCGACCATCAAAGCCTCCCACTTATGCTGAGCAACACATACTACAACCCAATATCAATTTACAGTAAAGCTTCACAGGGTCTTTCCGTCTAACTGCAACTACCCGGCATTTTTACCGGGATTGTAATTTCACCGAGTCTAAATATAAGACAGTGTGGAGATGGTTGTGCCATTCATGCGCGTCGGAACTTACCCGACAAGGAATTTCGCTACCTTAGGACCGTCATAGTTACGGCCGTCATTCACCAGTGCTTAACTTTCGAGCGTGAACAAGAAAGCATAACATTCTGGCATTGGACAGGCATCACCCTCTATACATCCTCTTTCGAGTTAGCAGAGAGCTGTGTTTTTGATAAACAGTCCCCCCCACGTCTTTCGCTGCGGCCCAATTGCTTGGGCAGGGCTTATTGCTAACTTATGCCCGCTAATTTGCCAAGTTCCTTATACATTAGTTATCTCGATTACCTTAGTATTCTCTACTACCCTACATGTGTTTGATCTGGGTACGAGCTACTTATCCATAAGTTTAGTGGGTTTTCTTGGCACCAAAACTATGAGAATTATTCATTCCGAAGAAATCCTTTCTGATCTGACTCGATATAAGATAAAAGCGGATTTACCTACTTCTACCATCCCAACAAGTTGGAAATAATCTTATCACCTCAACTCACCATATCCTTGGCAAGCTCTCACACGTCACAATGCGTCACCACATCACTGAATAAATAGGGGCTGGAATATTAACCAGCTATCCATCGACACTCCGTTTCCGGATAAGTCTTAGGTCTCGCCTAACCCTACGACGATGAACGTTGCGTAGGAATCCTTAGGGTTTCGGTATGCTGAATTTTCATCAGCAGGCGTTACTCATGTCAGCATTTTTACTCCTGTAAACTCCAACAAAACTCACATTTTGCCTTCAGCGCGTACAGGACACTCTCCTACCGTCAATCAATAAATTGATTGGCTTTCGATTTCGGTACATAGCTTAGCCCCGTTACATTTTCAGCGCACCTTCACTTGTCCAGTGAGCTATTACGCTTTCTTTAAAGGATTGCTGCTTCTAAGCAAACCTCCTGGATGTTTTAGTAAAGACACTTCTTTTACCACTTAGCTATGATTTTGGGACCTTAATCGGAAATCTGGGCTGTTACCCTTTCGACTATGAAGCTTAGCCCCCACAGTCTCACTCTATAATATTCCTTGTAGCATTCGAAGTTTAACAAGGTTTGGTAATGCCTTTCGACACCCCTAGCCTTATAAGAGCTCTACCTCTACAAGATCTTGAATTATAGGCTGCACCTAAATGCATTTCGGAGAGAACCAGCTATCACGTTATTCGATGAGCTTTTCACTCCTACACACAAATCATCGGAAGGTTTTGCAGCACCAACCCGTTCGGTCCTCCAGTATACTTTCGTATACCTTCAACCTGTCCATGTGTAGCTCATAACGCTTCGGGTTTATTAATAGCAACTATTCGCCCTATTCAGACTTGGTTTCCCTACGGCTACGACTATAACTGTCTTAACCTTGCTGCTACCAATAACTCGCTGACCCATTCGTCAATAGGTACGCGGTCACTCTTGCGAGCTCCCACTCCCTTGTAAGCTAAAGATTTCAGGATCTATTTCACTCCCCTTCCGGGGTTCTTTTCACCGTTCCCTCACGGTACTATGCACTATCGGTGTAAAAAAGTATTTAGCCTTACCCAGTGGTCTGGGCGGATTCATGCCGAATTTCTCGTGTTCGACACTACTCAGGAATTATAAAAGGAATATTTTCTTTTTAGATACGGGACTATAACCCCCTATGGTTCACCTTTTCAAGTAATTCTCTTAAAAAAATATTTTATCCTTTGGACTCCTTCTGGGAAATCCTATACAATCCTACAACCCCCAACATTAGCAACGACCAGAATCTTACACTAATGGGGTTTGGGCTCTTCCCTGTTCGCTCGTCACTACTAAGGGAATCTCTTTACGATTTCTTTTCCTCTGGTTACTGAGATATTTCACTTCACCAGGTTTTGGCTCTATGGCATCCGCTTATAGCGGATAGGTTTCCCCATTCGGACATCTACGACTGCAAGCGGTTATTGGCACCTCATCGTAGCTTTTCGCAACCAATTACGTCCTTCATCCTCTTTTTTACCCAAGGCATCCTTCTTTAGCTTTTAATAAAATTTATTGTTCTTAAAAACAAAACGTAATACACTATAATATTGTTAATTATCTCTTCGTGGTGCACTCTCCAAAACTTAAAACACTTCAATAAAAGTTGTCTTTCTGAAGTGGTTCGCATTGTTTCTTAAAGTTGCGTATTCCCTTATAAAAATTTGCCGATTGATTTCAAGACTTTTTTGACTTTTTTTATGTTCAAGTTTGGTAAAATAATCGGAAAAATGAGTAACAATAGATTTCGCCTAATGTATCTACATAGTGGGAAAATACTGATTTTTTGATGATTTTTCGTTAAATAATGATTTTTCGATAAAAATTCGTCATAATCCTTAATAATAAAACTTATTTATCGATAAATTATGCCAAAAATTATACCATATATATGGTGCAATAATTTGCAAAAAAACACATTTTGCTTATAATTATATCAGTTTAAAGGAGTTTGATTTATTTATAAAAACAAAAATGAACAAAAAAAAATGATTTAAAAAACTTTTTGGAGTACTGATTCTACTGGCTTGTATAAACATGGTAGTATTTGGCGCAATAAGTTTAAGTTTCAAATCAATAAATATATGATTGAGTGTAATTGGTATAAATTTTTCTGGACCATGAAATGAATTTCTAGGATCATTATTGATAGATAAGATAGTGGATTTAACTGGATCTGATATCCAGACTATAAATTTGGGTGGAAAGAGCAGGATATGTAGTAAGCAAATACTCTGACTTTATTTCAATAGCCAGAGATGAAATAGACTACGACCTTTGGACCAGAGTTCATGGGAGCAATTAAAAGAAATAAGTCCATCTTATGATGATTTGACAGAATTTATATGATGATTATATACAAATTGTATCGGAACTTGAATTGATGCAAGTAGTATATTTGGACAAATAAAACATGTATGGAAATGAGAGACATATTATATAGTCGCTTGAACACAAATGAATTATAATGCAAATCAGTTTATACCATCATTTGCAGATAGCTTCCAACTTTTCGATGTAAATCAATGAATATTATCGTTATGATTTATTCGAGATAACCATGGAGGAATAGGTCTTGTATGATGACCATCTAGACTCGTGAATGGCGTAGGTGGGGTTTCAGTACCCGAATGAACAACAAATTTGATTGGTTTTTTGAATGCAAGCTGAAGTATCAAAACTGCATTTAATTATTCATGAGGATATATAACCACTACAAATCCTAGCACATTAGTTTGATGGAATTTTTCGGATTGATATTTAGACTTATGATGAACCAATTTATTCTGGAATTTATTTGTGAGAGGAAGTGTATGAATATCAAACTCTTACCAAGACAAAGATTCTCTACCTACCACGACACAAACTGAAGCGTTATTATTCAACTTATCTGATATAAATATTTCTACACTAGTAAATGCAGCCAGAAAAAATTCAAGTAGCTTATGTAGAGATAAATGGATGTCCTGATCCAGCTTGAGTTCCTCTAGCTCTGATATACTATGTTTTAAAAATACTAACCTAAACATAGACCTTGCTGATGCCGCAAAATATTGAAAGAAAACCATAGTCTTGGTTAACGGTAACGTAATAGCAACAAATTCTATGAAAGGCAACAATAGTCCTTTGGAATTATTTATAGATAAGGGAAATTTATATCTGAAAGATCCTTCTGTATCTGATTTAGAATATTTTAATTGAGAATGATACCCCGATAGTTTTCCTAATGATAATTTTCAATCTGAATTTCTTAAGTGAGTTTTTATTATAAATGGATTGATTATATGAAGTTGAAGTACTTGACCTACCTTCCAACATAAATTAGTAATACATGGAAGAATAACTAGTTTGAATTCGCCTGAAGCAACAGCAAAAAGAATACAACAGGTCAATGCTGTATTATGAGCAGGATTTGATGGTATGATCGATTTGGATAATATATTTGTACGAAAGTGTTCTTTGGGTTGAACTGGTAGCGATTCTACAAAATGTAATTGAGCTTGAGATGTAGTAAAAAAACCTTTCGTAATAATAGATAATCTGGATAAAAGTATGAAATATAAGTTGCTTAACTATTAACATATAATAAGAAACGACTAAGATAGAAAAACATTAACAGAAAAACCTGATATCTAGTCAGGTTTTTTTATATGATAATAAGTGGTTGAGTTAATTTATATGAAATTATTTAATATATTTTTTGGGATCTATAGATTTATTTAAAATATTTTTGTATGCGTCCTCTACTGTAAGAGTTATTTGACTATCAATATTTGGAATAGAAAAGGAAACTAAGGATTCTTTAAATTCCTTGATTAGCTGGTTATTGAATATAATTTTTCAGTTGATAGTAGACTGGTCTTGTATAGATAATGAAACCGCATAGGTTCAATCAGCATTCTTTGATACTTTAATTTGGGAATCAAGAAGCTCTGGAATGGCCGTATCCGTAGTAATCGCTTTCTTTGATAGGATAATTGTATTTTCTGATTTACTTGAGAATCCCGCAAAATCAAATCCAACAACTTGCAATATATGAGCACCTGGAGCGATACTTGGATCTATAGTTATTTGCTTATTGTCTTGTATTAATTTGGTATCTCAGACAGAATAAGGAACCTGCATAATCTGTTTTCAGTCTAATATAATAATAACTTTTCTAATGTTTTTGTCACTAGTGATGGAGTATGAAACTGTAGTAGAATATCAGATTTCTTCTTTTGCTTTGGGGTTAACTATTGTAACCAATATTCAAGTAGACTCCTTTGCTTGATTTCATTCACACATATTTTTGGGTTGCTCTATGAATATATTATTATAGGTGTATGCTATTTTGCCGCCAGATAATAATACTCACGACAGAGAAGTAGAATCTTTCCACCATTGTTTGATTTCTGCTAGATCCATATTATTTGGCATAAAACTAACTGGAGAAAAAACATATCAATTTTTGGTAAACTCTGTGGGTGTATAAGGACTTATTAGACCGTTACAGGAAGAATCGTATTGTATAGCAGTTGCGCCATCGTCTTTGGCTGGGTTTGGTGAACTTGCAAATTTCAAGCTATCAACAACAAACTCTGATGGAGTAGCTGAAGTTGCTGCTCTTCAAGTAAGTTTTGATATTTGTATTCTGGTTACTTCAGTTTCTTTAACTGTTTCATTTGAAATATAATTATTTTTCACCAATCATCCCAAGAATTCCTTAAGTGGATTTGCATGGATTGTTCATCAAAAAGCATTTTTGTTCATAGGTGATGCATCGGCATTTCATGCTCGAAAAAGAGCGACTTTACTAGGAGTGTATGCTGCTAATCGTCAATCTCTAGGACGGTTTCATTTGTCGGTTTTTACGTTTGAGGTTCATGTTTTGAGCGCAAAAGTAAGTCATGGAACATTGAATTTTGTAATCCAAGCAGTTAATCTATTTGCAGGATCGGATAATATTTTCCACAATAGGTATGTGATTCACGGACTAACTACAGGTTTTTGAAGTTCTCAAGTTTTTTGATATATTAAAGATCAATCTTTAGCTCTTATTTCTAGTATTGGATTAATAACGGCTGGAGAACCCTGAGCACTTAGATGAGCATATGCGTTAGCAAGCTCTAGCATAGTAACTTCTCAAGCTCATAGCGCTAATGTATATCCATACTCTACATTGTCAGATATAGAAGTAAGTCAAAGTTTCTGTAAAAATGGCTTAGCTACGGCTTCTCATCAGAAGGCAGTAATCATTTTGGCAGATGGAATATTTCTACTGTGTCAAAGTGCTTTTTTCAATGGAAGAAGTCACTCGAAGGAATCATCTGCATTACTTGGTCTATCTGGTCAAATTTGGAAAGGAATATCATAAACTGGACTATCTATTGTGATTGGCAACTTTTCAAATCATAGAGCATAGATGAAAGGCTTGATAGCGGATCATGATTGTCTGGGCCTTCTTACCATATCATTTTGTCATTGTATCTGTTCATTGAAGTAATCTAAGGATCAAACGTAGGCCAATACATCTCAATTCTTGGAATCTAGATATATCATAGAGCTATTCGTGGCTCAATTATCCTGCAATACTGCATTGTTTTTGGTCAACGCCTGTTCTGCAAGTTTTTGTATATCCAAGTCTAGAGTTGTTTTTATAATAAGTCATGCTTTATTAAGCATTCAGGTATCATATTTTTTTTCTAATTCTTCTATGACCCAATGAACGAAGTGTGGTGCTGATATAGGGAAACTACTTTTGCTAAGGGGAATAGATAATCATTGGATAAATGCCTCTTTTAGTTGGGCATCGGTAATGTAACCATCCTCAAACATTCTTGATAAAACCTGATCTTTTCTTCAGGCCTTGTATTCTACGTTGTATACATTTACTCAATCATTTATGGTAAATTTGGAAATTCAATCTATATATTTTGTGAATCAGTTTTCTTTATTTTTATTTGCTAGGTTGGAACTATTTACCACTGATATGAATTTATCTAAGATTAGCTGCTTGATAGCTCATGTAAATTCAGTTGTTCTTCAATAGCTATTTAAAATAGCAAATCAACCTATGACTTTACTTCTGTTTTTGTATGGATTGTATAGAGATGGTCCTTTGGGAATAGAAGCTAGGATAGACGCTTGGAGCACACTTAGGTCTTTGGCAGAGATATCGAAATATGTTTTGGATGCGGATTCTATACCAAATGCATTATTTCAAAAAGAGATATAATTTAGATATAATTCGAGAGTCTTTTTCTTCATTTCTTTGCGTAGTTCTTCTTTTGATAGATTTCATTTCTCTTGACGAATCCGTTTTTCTATCGATCAATCTAATCTACTAGTTAATATTATTTCTTTAAATTTTCTTTCAAATTTCCTATCCAGAGTAAGAAGTAGGTTTCTAACTAACTGTTGTGGTATGGTAGAAGCTCATTGCAAACGCTGTCATGGATGGAAAATTCAGCTAATTCAAGCCCTTAAAATTCACATTGGATCTAGTCAATTATGTTGCCGATAACGCTGATCTTCGATTGCAATGATGGCGTTTACCATATTTTGTGAGATTTTGTCATATCAAATATATTCCCTATTTTCTTCAAAGAGCTTATATAATTCGTTTCACTTTCTATCTTGGATAATAGTTGCTTGAGAAAAATTCATGTCTTTGATCTTGTTTATATCTGGCAATCATCGTAGAACATTTTTTACAAATCGAACTAGTCCTACAATAACTAGTAAACCAACTACTAGAAATCAGATTTTAAATATATTTTTTTTATTCTCTCATTTTGGTAAAAAACTAAACTTTGAGCTTTGGTTGTTGGTATAGTAATGTCCAGCCATACGATTTGATCTAAGTGAATCTAGGCTTTTGTGTTGGAAATAATTCATAGTTTGGGATCGTGTAAATAAAAAAACAGACACAATATTAGTGTCCGCCTTTTTAGTTATTTGATAGAAAAAATCAATTCAGTTTTTTTGGAAGAATTATTTCCCTGGATATATATAACATTTAATGTTTCATTCATCTACACTTTCTCGACGTTGAGTAACTACAAATTTTCCTAGGTAGTTCATATCTTCTATAATCATTTTTCATTCGTCTGGAAGGTATTTATTTACTACTCATACGTGACCTGCCTGAACCAATCTTCATCATCTAGAGTAAACGATAAGAGATCCAGCAGCTGGTTTTGTTCAGATTTTGAATCAGGCTTTTTTTGCTCATTCGCATCGTTGATTAGCATTTCATCAAAAAGTCCTTTGTTGGGTATTGTCGTCTGTATATGGAAATACTCATGGCATTTTGATAGCTGCGTATCGTGTACAATATCATGGATAGAAACTATTTTTTACATCTTTCTTGTAATATCGTTTGGCAATAATACCAGATGTTTTATTTGGGCTCGTTACTCATACAGAACCACCTGTAGGTTTTTTGATTGAGATAACCTGATTTGTATTAGGTTTAGGTTTAGATCAACCGTTTTTCTGAATGATTGGTTTGTATCAAATATTATTTGGAATGACTGGTTTTGGTGGTTCGGGCTTTTCGAGCAAACCTATTTCATAAGCCTTTTCTTTTGTAATATTTATGAAAATTTCCTGTCAAGGATACAAAAGATCTTTTTCATCTTGGATATAGTTTAATGTCATAATATCTTGTAGATTTAGATTATATGTATTTACAAAAACACTGACATTAGTTTTTTCGTCGAGTGTATACAAAATTCATTCATCATCATTTTTGATGACTAGGATTTGGCCTGGATATATTTCTGAATTTAAATTATTATCTGATTTTATGTTGTTTACTGTGGTTCAGAAGTTTTCAGCAATTTTTAGCAAAGTATCTCATGACTGAACGGTATATTTTAGGACTCAGTTATCATCATCTAACTGTACCGCTATATTGTTTATATTTATCTCTGATGTACTTCATTCTGATGTTTGAACAAAGCTCTGGTCTATAGCGATCTTTTCATCCTGAGACGAAAAATTAGATCAATTGACTATAAAGAAGACAAAGAAGAGAATAAACAATAGTGATGAAAAAAACTTCACATAATTTATACGTCTACTACTAATCATAAAATTAGTTTTTTTATAAATGGCGGAGAGAGTGGGATTCGAACCCACGGTCCGAATAATCGGACAACAGTTTTCAAGACTGTCGCGTTCAACCGCTCTGCCATCTCTCCACATTATCAGTATCTAACAAAGCTTTGAGCGGTTTACAGTGTGTAATAGTATAGTTTTAATATTGATTTTCAAGTATAAAATCATTAAAAGTACCTGTGATGGAAGGATAGTCCTTTTTATAAGCTATAAAAACATAATGAAAAAAGAATATATTTTACAAACAGGTGAAAATAATCCTGTACTCAGAAATAGTTCTGATATTGTAGATAAAATAACTGATGAAATCAGGGTGTTTTGTAATAATTTATTTAAAATAATGTGGGAGAATAACTGAGTAGGCTTGGCGGCACCACAAGTAGGAAGAAATCGAAGAATTATAGCAACATCTCAATGGGGAAGAAAATGAGATAAAGATAAGCTTATTTCTGAGACGATAATGATAAATCCAGTAATAGTAGATAGATCTAAAGAAATGATAATTTGGGAAGAGGCCTGTCTATCTTTACCAGATACCTTTGGTGATGTCAAAAGACACAAGATAGTGATAGTGGAATTTTTGGATATAAAATGAATTAAACAGAAGAAAAAATACAAAGACCTAAGCGCCGTGATAGTACAACATGAGATAGATCATTTGGATGGAATTTTGTTTGTAGATAAATTAGTGGCTAGTAAGAATAAAAACAAAAAAGCTGGTCGTGAAAAGTTTTAAAAAAAACCTGCCGAAGCAGGATTTTTCTTATTGTTTCTAGTCTTGAAGCCTATTTAACTGATGAAATATATGTATCTGCTACTTCGTAGTTAGGTTTTCAGATATGACTATTGTATCTAGATAGAGCATCATGAAGATGTTTGCCACGTGATCAAATATGATCTACTACTGCGATTAAAACGTTTTCTCGAGTTCAGTTTTCATCTTTTTTGGATTTGACAGAAAAGTTTAATCATAACACTTGGGTTGTAGGTCAATGTGCTTCAGTGTGGGATTTGTCATAATTCATTCATGTCACGACAAATGTGTCTGCCTGATGTGCAACTCATTCACGGACTATATCAAACCCAGATTTTTTGGTTTCCATGTCTAAATCTGTCAAAATCAAATCGTATTTTCATTCCAGATAATTGTTTTTTATCTGTTCTATCGCTTCAGCTGCATTAGAAGCATAATCAATATGTAATGAAATATTATCAAGATATCTTTTTGCCATAGAAATATTTGCTGGAGTATCGTCTACGATGAGTATTTTTTTGATTCACAATATAGACAACTTATCCAGAATTGATTTAATCTTTTCTTGATCAAGAGAAAGGTTGTCTGCTAATGGTCAGGATAGAGAGTTTGTATGAGATGGGGTCGCTTTGTCTGAATCATTTTTTTGATTTTCCATATTGGTTTTTTTTAAAAGATAAATATATTTGTCCTGTATTGTTTAACGTATCATATTAAAGAGTTATGTAATTCTATTCTTCTTTGAACAACAGTGCACTTGCTCACACTAAATCAAGTGGGTATTTGCCTCCTCATCGCACTGACCATCATTCATCTGATAGATATGCATATTTTCCTCAGACTAACCATAAATAATATCCGACACTTCACTCTTGCATAGGAAAATGTCATTCCCCGGGAGACCATATACCTCTGATTTGATGTTTACAGTTGTATTGGTAAAAGTTCGAATAATATCGGCCATGGCCTTTTGAATTAGATTGTCGCGGATCTCCTATTCGAAAGGCTAGTTGTTCTGAGGTAGGTAAATATTTTTTTTCTATTTCTTTCTTTGAGATACCGCCTTTTGCTTTGGAGATTTCTCTAATTAATGCTTCATAGGTAAGAAAACTTTGTTTATTTCAATATTCAAATACATCTTTTTCTGGATTTACTTTCATATTTGTTCTCTGATCACTTACTTTCCGATATCTTCTGTTTTCCACTGTCCATCAGACACTATCAATTCTAAACGATTCTGTTCTTAATTTTCTTTGTTTTTCATCTTCTTCGGGCATAACTTCTTCTGGTTCTTTGTCTTGCTCTGTTTGTGGTAGATTTGTAGATAAAGTTTCTGTTAATTCTTTTTTTGTTTCTTCGTTTTTTGGTTCTGATGTTTTTTCTTGTTTTTCCCTCTCATCAGATTTTTCCGACCTCTTACTTGGACCATTGTACTTCTCTAATTGTTCTGGGGTAAGGTCGTAAACCCATCAGTACCCAAATTCGTTTAAATCAGCCATACTCATTTGGTAATAGAATAAAAGCGATGTTTCAATATAAGAATATATACATAAATGTCAATAGTATATTTTATATAATCGCTTTTATTTATTTTTTGGAAAAGAGGGGTTTTTCTGAGTTAGTCAGATTAGTTATTTTTGTTTTTAAAATTTCTTTTTCTATGGAATCCGTAGTAAGTTTAAGTGCCTTGGAATAGTAAGATTTAGCTTCTTTAATGTCAGAATTTTTATTTTTAATATCTCATAGAATTTGGTATAGATATGATTGTGGATAAGAGGTTGCTAATGAAATAATAGTATCTTCGTCTTGTGAATTAATCGTATTTTGGATAAGATCAAATCAGATTTTGCCATAAGTACATATGTCTTTGTCTGGTCATTGGAACATACTTAGCTCACATTTTTGGAGGAAAAGTACATAGAGTTGTTGATTTATTCCATAAAGATTAAACGATTTTCACTGACTATATGGAGCGAATGAAGTCTGATTAAAATAGGAATAGAAGTCTGATTTACCTATGTCTGCTTGTCAGAGTAATTTCTGTTGATAACGAGATAGGTTTTCATTGTCTCATAGTTTTTCATAAGCCAAGGCAAGATATCTATAAGTATCTGTAAGTACTTTTTCGTTTGTTACTTGTGAAAGATATAGAACTGATTCAGTATATTTATTGGCTCGGAAATAAGATACTCAGATAAGAAATTTGTAAGAATCTTTATTTGTTTGGTCAAATTCTGATAATTTAAGGAAATAATCTCAAGCAACCTCAGTATTGTTTGTGAGGAAGTTTGTATAGGCTAGAACTTGATATGGAAGAATATATTTGTCATTTTGAGACAGAGCCTCCAAAGCGACTTTCTTGGCAATAGCGAAATATCAGTTTTTCATAAGGCTGAGTGAGACTAATCAATCAAGGTAATATTTAGGTGTATCTTTTGTATCAGTGAAATCAGATTTGGCTTTTTGGAAACTTTTGATAAAGGACTGTAAATCCGGATCTGTATTTGATGTGAGTAATACGGAGGCCTCATCATATTTACCATATCGGATTTGAGTTAATGCTTGATAGAAACGAACTTCTTGGTCTGAAATTAATCATTCGGATTTATATTGATTTAATATTGGTGTAATCGACTGGATACTATTGATAGATGTAATATTTATTGACGATTGATTTAGAAGTAAGTATAGATTTAGATTTGGATCAGATTTTTGGTCTGCAGGATCCATCATATTGAAATAATTGTATGCTTCGTCGAATTGATAGTTTTTTACTAGTTTTTTGACAAGTCATGGCAAGATAGTTTTATCATTAGTTTTTTGGTAAGATTCCTGTATGGATTTTGTATTGTCTGTAGATGTGACCTTGGCTTGGTACGAAAAAGAATCCAAACTGGAGCCCGAATCTGTGGCGGAAACCAAAACTGGAGCTAGCTCATGTTTTTCTTCTTGTGGAATAATAGATGGGTTATTTTTTGTATTTGGGTTTTCAGTTGGAGTTGTTGGTACAATCATGTTTTCGTCCAATGAATCTTCGATATTAGAAGCAGATAAATGGGATGCAATATCGTCTTGGACTGGAACCGATTTGGCTGATGATAATTCTAATTTCGGAGTTTTTTGGATACTTGTAATAGATGAAATAGCTTGACTAGAAATTGGTGCTTTGTCAGAACTTGCATCAATAAATATAAAAACCAACCGAGATGCCAAGATGGTAAATCAGAATAGGTACAAAGATATATTTGGAGTTTTTGAATGGTTCATATTTTCTTTTCCCGAGCTAAAGTTCATAACTAATTATACCCGGTTTGAAGAAATTTATCAAAGAATAGAGCCCGTAAATGGCTTTAGGAATTGACTTTGAAAAAAAATATTTATAGATGGAAATTTATTGGTTAAAGACCTCATTTTGCTTTAAAAGTATTCAGTACTTAAAAACGGATGGATATGCTGCATCATCAATTGGTATAAAGATTTTATCGTTATTTTCGGAGTTTACTATTATACTATCCAATAGTGCTGCCTTTTGGTAATTACCTGTTCAGAAAGACCCTTTAAGACCAATAAAACAATCCGGAATACGCTCGTCTATCGAGCTTCTTTCTTCTGAGATTTTTTTTTGTTCTTCTGGTGCAGAAAAATCAAAACCATCAAAAGCAAATCCAATAAATTTTGGACTATATTCGTACCTCATGTAGGCCGCATTTCTAGGTGTCATGGAAGAAAAGACATAAGACTCATCTATGAATGGCTTAAGCGGATTGAGTAAAGTTTCAAGTTGTGATTTTAGTTCCGATCTGCTGCTTAATATTCAGGCCTTTTCTCAAATTCTATTTATAAAATCCAAAATAATCGTGGCTGATGGGCGGATTAGTGTTCATTCTTCTTTGTTGTATTGTGAATTACGAACCAATGTTTCGTCAAGATCAAAGAGAACAATAATTTTTTTCCCGGGATTTTCTTCTTTGGCTTTACTAATTGTATCTACTATTTTTAGAAAGAATGATTTTTCTCAATTTACCCATTTGTCTATGAATTCATTGTAATGAGGTTCCAGCTTTTTTGTTTTACTTCTAGCTAAAAGCAATTTAGTATAAAAACTTCTCGCTTTTTCTTCCAAACATAGCTTTTTTAGTAAAAGATCTTTTATACTGATTGAATCAGTTCAATATTTGGTTTTTAATATATCAAATAGATTATCATTTATATCTTCTTTTATACTTAAAGTAGAATCTTCTAAAGACTCTAGTATCTGATAATAATCTTTAAGTATATTTTTTTGTGTTGCCATAATGAATTATAGACTATAAACCTCACCTATAATTATAATGATAATGGTTACATTTTGCAAAGAAATAGTGCTATTTTAGTACTGCTCTACGTAAATTTTGGAGAAACCTTTGGCAAGTAGAAATTCTTGTTGGGTCTTTACCATGCTAGGATTTCAACAAATATAAAATTCTGTTTCTGGCTTGAAGTCGAATTTACTTAAATCAACTCTACCAAATTCGTATCAATCGATATTTTCTCTGGAAATACAATATTTATAGGTTAGATTTTTTATTTTTTTGATATGATCTTCGTAGAATAAGTCCTTTTGGTAAGATACCGAAAATAGAAGTAGTTTATCTGGTGAACTATCGTTTACTAGCATATTGTATATAGGAGATAATCATGTACCAGTAGCGATAAAAACCTTTGGTGAATCGTTTTTTTGAAGCACGAATTTACCATAAATTCACTTAATCTGAATATTTTCTCATATGGCGATATTCTTGAAAAAATTACTAGCCCTACCGATATCTTTAATCTTTATGAGTAATGTAATAACCGATTTATCATCTTCTATTTCATGCTCGGCTATAGAATAGACTCTGGTAAAATCTCACTGATTATCATGCAGATTAAGCAGAATCCATTGTCATGGAATACTTTCAAGTTTCTGATTTATTTGGAAAACCAACTCTATAACAGTAGGATTTAGAAAATCTCTTTTTAAAATCTTAGCTGAAATCTGAGGTAATAATACTGGTTCTTTTTTTTCTGTAGGATTTGGAGGAATTGGGTGAACTGGGGGTGTGATTGGATTGGATGAAACTTTTTTAGGTTTCTTTTCGTAATATTTCAAAACTAGGTAAATAATAAGCCAGATTAAATATGTTCGATTTTCTCAAGGATTCAGAAGTACTAGATGACAAATAGCAGCTATAAATGCAATGTAGGACACTTTTTGGATTAGCTTTCGTTTGGTTTTTAGTAATTTCACTGAAAATGCATTTGAGGTAAGAAATCAAATAAGCAACATAGATAATCAAATAAGTCATGCTATGGTAAAAGGCTTAGATATAGTGGATACGAAGGTCATTCATTGAGAAAATCGTGAAATTTCTAATAATGAAAAATGAAGAAAAATACATCGGAAAACTAGAATTCCAAGTTCTCTACGGAATTTCATAAGATAAAACGCAATGGAGAAAATTAGGTTTTTTATTCAGTCAAATAGATATTGAAGAATTGGCTTTTTTGTTCGTTCGATAGTAAAATAAGTGATACATTCTCGAATAGTGAAAAGATTTATTTTGGAATATTTGGGTGGTATGATGACTAGAGGTTTCATGAAAAGAACTACTAGGAGTAGATTTATTCATCGATTTGCGAATAAGGATTGGAGTTCGTATCATTGTATCTTTTTGAAATAAGATAGTAGCAAAATTGCGATAACCACCAATGGTACAACATAATAAACCAGTTTTTTGAATATCTTCTCTAGAAATTTTTGCATCTATTTAATCGTCGAAATATATAAAGATTTGATGAAGATATGTTTCGGTCCGTGTTTTTCAATCTATAATTTAAAGAAAGAAAAAACTGACCCCTGGAGAAGGATCAGCTTTTATTATTTTTGTTTGAAATTAACTGTTTATTTTGCTTTCTTGTAAGATCTTCTGTATAGAACATATAATAATGAAGAAAGAAGGATTGCAACCATTACATTTTCTTTTGGTCCAACTTTTGGAACTTTTTTGATTTCTGGCTTTGGTTCTTTTGCTGGAGGTGTAACTGGAGTATCTGACAAGCCAGTAACTTGGAACATATAAACTTTTTCTTTACCATCTGTAGGAAGAAATTTAACTTGATGTTCACCATTTCTACTGATAGTATAAGTATATTCTTCTGCGTCCATATTTAAAGTAGTCAGTTTTTCATAAACTTTAGTGGTTGGATTATAATTGTAGATATCCACTTTTTCGCTTCATTCCACAGCAGTCCATTTTAGGGTAATTTTATTACCAACTTGGAGATGAGTAATGTTTGCTAAAGTCATATCTGCGGCTGAACTATGTGTTTGTTCTGTACCTGTTGTAGTTGCGCCTGTTGTAGTTGCACCTGTTGTAGGAGTTGCTGTGTCTCATTTAGTTTGGTTGCTTAATTGAAATCGAACTTCATTTGACATACCTCCAGGCATATCATAGGCATCTCTAGGTATGATCACTAAATAATATTTAGTAGTTGGATTTAGATTATCGCCAGTACTTGTAAGTTCTATTGTTAATTTTCAATCTTTTAATGTTGTTTTTACTAATTTGTCACTAAATTGGCTCATTAATTCATCGGCTCTTGGATTGTTTAATAATTCATCCAAAGAATTGGGACCATAAGTGATGTAATAGTTTCCAATAGCTTCACCTAATCCGTCTTTTAGAATAGGCGTTTCTATAACGACCTTTGTAGGAGTCACTTCCTTTACGGTGATCTGATTGTTATCGTCGTATCAGAATAAGGTATCTTCTGTAATATTTCCTATCAAACTTTGAAGATCTCCAGATGCAGCGAACACCATTCCAAATCCCAAGACTCAAGCTGAGACTTTGACTAATAGTGATTTTAAAACAGTTTTTTTCATTTTTGATGATTAATTTTTTAAAATTTGTTTCATCTAATTATATTTGGAAAATAAATAAATGCAAATTTTTAGACACTTTTTATTCTAAGTAATAATTTATAAACACTTTTAAAAGAAAAGTACAAGCAAATTCTTTATGACTTTTTATTCTAAGCAAAAATTATAAACCAATTTTTGGATACTTTTTTTATAATATTTCTGATGGGTTGTTTTTTTTTAGCTTTTCATTATATATATATCAATCTGGATTAAATTAGTTGATTTTTTGATTAAAAATTTCAAATTACAGAGAGTAAAAAATTTAATATCTTAAAGTAAAAAATGAGAATCTGACTGGTGGGATCTACAAATGTAGGTAAATCTACTCTATTCAATAGACTTATATGACAATTTAGAGCTATAGTTACCGATATTCCTGGTACAACCGTAGATATTCTAAGACATAGGGCTGATATAGATTGATTGGGAAGAGTCTTGTTCGCCGATAGTCCTGGATTGATAACATTTGATGAAGAACGAGGATTTATTAAACAAATTATAGATGAATCAGATTTGATTATTTTTGTCGTAGATGATGTAGTATGAATTACCGCTAAAGAAGAGCATATTAAGAAATATATAATAAGCACTAAAAAAAAGGATAACGTAATATTGGTAGTAAATAAACTAGATGTAAAATGGAAGGAAAGAGAACAATCTCTAGCTTTGTCTGATTATTATAGTTTAGGGTTTGAGAGTTTGGTATGAATAAGCGCTAAGACATCTAGGCATATGGAAGACCTGAAAGAAATGGTCTATAAAAAGGCTAAGAAACTATGATTGGTAGATAAGGAAGATGAAGAAAAATCTGATTTGCCCATAATAGATAAAAATTCACTGCCGATAGCGATACTTGGAAAACCAAATGCTGGTAAATCTACATTATTAAATACACTAGTTGGTAAAAATCTTTCTAAGGTGGAAAATTTACCTGGAACTACTCGTGATTATGTAGTTGGAGATTTTAAAAACTGAAAACAGAAATTTACAGTTTATGACACCGCAGGTATCAAAAAAAAATGACACATGCGTGGAATCGAAAGTATAGCTTATCAAAAAACATTGGATATG
>JAYSML010000002.1:0-1797 GCA_043724745.1 bacterium | reverse complement strand
AATTCTAACCTTAGATTCAAAGATTTTCGGAATTTTCATTATAAATAAAGAAACAAAAAAAAGCTGACTTATCTTGCCAGCTACTGTTTGAGTTAACAATATTAGAGACTCTCTTACTTTCGTCAAAAAGAAATTTGAAATAGAATGAAATGTTGAGATCTTTTCATTCACGACAAACAGAATTATAATTGAAAATTAAAAATACATTTTTTAGACAACAAAAAAGCCCCGCAGATTCCACAGGGCTTTTCGTATCATTAGATAAATGATATTTTAATTGTTAATAAAATAATTTGGCAACTGTCCACTTTTTTGTGTCCAATTATCCTGAATCCAAAATTCCTCAAAGCTATTGTCTTCATAGATTAAAACAACAGATTTAGGTGAGAATGGGACATCAAATAAGAGCGTTCCAGGAAGGTTTTCACTGTACCGGAATGGAATATAAATCCATATTTCCTGACCGGTTTCTGGATTTTCTCCAACAAATTTAACAGAAGATACCCCTTTCATCATATCCCTATTTACACCAAATTTTGCAGCAACATTTGTTGCTTTAGCTTGAGTCAATAAAGATAATTCATCAGTAGCATTTCCAAAATCAATAAATCCGGTTGTTAAATTTCTTTCTAAATCTCCATCATAAGTTTTTACGGTAATTTCCCAATTTCCGTTAGCTATATTTGGCAATTTTATACTGTATGGGTTTCCATCAAAGAAATAAGCAAACTGCCTACCATCTTTTAAATGAAATATACATACAATTTCCCAAATTTCAGCATCTCCAGCGTCAATCGAAAACTCACGAGAAAACTCACAACCAAATTTATAATCTAACCGATAAGAAGTTGTAACTATCTTTTCGTTTACGATTTCAAATCTCTGCATCGGAGTCAGTAATTCTATACGTTTACTATCAGAATTAAGGTCGTAATAAACATAATTTTTGACAACATACTTATCTAAGATTTGAAATGTTTCCTGTGCAAGAGGAAATACTTCAATCAGATGGACTCCACCGGCAGATTTTAGAGCTGGTCTCGATGAAACAAGATCAACAAATTCCTGCTTATTTGGATCCAGAAAGCCTGCAAGTTCAGACTGAAATAATCCGATATTAGGATTGTTAATGATCACATCATCTTTCTTATTACAGGCAAGAAACATAAATACACACATGAGTAATACAATAATAGTCTTCATAATTTTTGTTGTTTTTTTTACGTACATTTAATAATTTGTTTTTATTTTTACACCTAATATATAACAATATTATAATAATAGTCAATACAAATATATACTTATTGTTGTAATGTTTTAACAACAAAAATACGCTCATATTTTGGATGGTCCGAGGTTTTTATTAAAGTAAGTAGACTAAACCTTATAGAAGAAAATTCTATCTTTTCATTTACGGTTTTTAATTACCTTCCAAGGAACCTTTTCCTTAAATCTAAAGGTATTTGTTATCACAATCGTAGAAATCTTTATATTTGAAAACAGCCATTCCTCAATATCCGCTAACTGCTCTGGCAAAAGATACAAATACACATAGTCATATTTTACCAAATCCACTTTCAAAAAATTTTTCCAATTCAAATCAATGTCCTTATATCATAAGATTTTATTTACCAATCTACCATAGGACAAAGCAAAAATATTAATATCAAAACCTTCACATTTCACTCAGAAATTCTTTTTAAAAAATCTCAATGCTTTTCCATCTCCACATCATAAATCTACCAGAGATTTTCATTTTTCCATCTCAAAATTTCAGATTATATTTTTTAGATCATT
>JAYSML010000001.1:0-16963 GCA_043724745.1 bacterium | reverse complement strand
CTAACGGCACTTGAATATTGTTTTGTTGTTTATTGATTACCATAATTAGATTTCCATAAAAATAAATAATTCTTTATGAAAATATGTTTATACATTTATAGATAAATGTCAATCCTATATTTAATCCAAAATACATAAATTCTGATTAAAAAATTAGTGTACATTAGAATTTATTTTTCCAAATTTTTAATTTCTTCTTCTACCTTTTTTATATCTTCATCTATCCGGCTAATCATCTCCTCTTTCCCCACGTCTTTGAATTTCTTTTTGTAATCCCTGAGTTCTTGAAGAATTTTTTTCAGAGACTTTAAATTCTCGTCCTTGTGCTGTTTCTGATATTCGATTTTTTGGAGTTCTTGTTCATACTTATCCAAGTCAACAATATCCGAGCCCAACATATTGTCTACTCCAGAGTCGTATTCCAATCATAATCTCTTGTCTATGAGATCGTCAAAGTAATTTTGCAAATTGACCCAATCATTTAATCCCATGAAAGACTGATTAAATTTTGGCCAGGATAAGTTTTGTGATTTGGAAAAAGCGTGAAAATCTTCTGGATTATCAAATTCCCTCTCTACCTTCTCCTCTTTACCATTGATGTTCTTGTAAATGTAGACTTTGCCTTTGAACATTTTAATATTGGTTAGGGAATAAAAGGTTTACCAAATTTGCTCCCGCAATATATTAATATTCGATTATAAAAAAAAATCAAGTTTTTTTAGAAAAAAAAACTAATATTATTAATAATTATGGTTAAATTTTGCTCTATCTGGGATAGTCAATATTGAGTGGCTATAATTTTATTTTCTCTTGGATTGTCGCATATATTTCCAATGTCTTTTTTCGATATAAACAATTATCCATCGATATTTACCTAAGAAAAATCAAGCTATAATAGATAGCATAATAAGTCACAAGCCAACTATAGACAATACCTGATGATTTTCTGGTCTTGCAGCGAGATATATATAAATAAATTCATAGACAAGACTGCTAAATATTAGACACAGAATAATAGTAAGGAATATATAAAAGTTTCTTTTCATTATAATATGGAATTTAAAAATAATTTTGTTTATAAATCATACATAGGCTATATAAAAATCAGTCAGATTCCAGAGTAATTTTTTAAAATATAATATGATTTTCTATATTGATTTTTATACTAAACAGTGTATCCTCGTTAAGTAATTTTATATTATAATCTAGTATATTATGACATTATTCAAAGACACTAAGTGGAAACGATGGCAGCTTCGATTATTTAAAGCCTGTGTTTTTTCTTGTGGAATTTTGTTTGCCGTATATTTTCCTATGTTTTTCAAAAATACAGAAATTATATGGTGGATAATTGCTATATTACCAATGCCATATGTTGCTTATTTATATTTCAAGAATTAAACTTCACTATTCCATATGCAAATTACGATGATTTTTTAAATCAATAGAAATTGTATTTTGTAGCCATTCAACAAATGGTGATAGTTTTTTAAATTTTTGAATAAGTGTCTCTTCAAATTTTAGTAATAAAAGTTCCTTATCTTTTATTTCTCTTTCTATTATCCAGTGTTTCAATTTTAATAATTCTATATTTGGATTATCTTTTTTGTATCATCTAGGAGAAGTTTTGAGTGCATCGTCATATAAATAAAACTTCTTTGATCATAGTACTTTATCTATAATTTTCTGCAATTTTTCTCAGTTGATATCTATTCATTCTCTTATAATACCGGCAGTCTGGGAGTCTGGCATATATAGCCCTCATGCCAAGAATGAATGATTTCATGGTTGAATATGCAGATAGAAACATGGCAATCAATGTCTTTTTCAGTTTTGAGATATTTCTATTCAGAAGTTAGTTTTGTATGGAGTTTTATCTTTGGAAAACCTAGTATCTCTATTTATGCGAAATACACAATCACCTGGTTTCATGCCGTATGGTAGGTCGTAGAATACAGAAATTGCATTGATTAGCCTATCAACTAGTGCCAATACGCTTTTTCTGATTTTTTGATATTCCACTTGGTTGTCCAAAAACCATTCACGTTTATTATGTAACTCCAATTCTTGGAGAAAATTTAAGATTTCTTTCATTTGATTTTTTTGTAAATTTAAAACACATCTCATGTATATTTTATAGACATGGAATCTCAATATAAATTTATTAACTAGACAAGAATATTGAAATTATAAAGCATGATTAAATCTTTTTTTTGCTTATGTAGATTACATGATATTTAATGATATTCATCAAGCATTGAATAAGATTTTTTGGGTTCTAGTCCTGTTCTTCCTCAGATTTACTTTCTTGTATTGTTTTTTGTAGTCATTTATAAATTTCTGTCTTTATATACTCTACAGAGATATTGTCTTCTCTTAATATTGACTCGAAAATAAGTTTTACCTTTTTTTGTACTTCCTGATCTACGAAGATATCTTTCAAATCATCTTCATCCTCTTTTGTGTTATTTAGTAAATCATGAAGTATATCTTTTAAATTGCTTCGTATCATATGATATTTCCAAATTTGAGATCTAGCTATTTTATTTAAATCGTCTAATATAAATACCGGATTAACTATATAATCTGAGGTGAAAGAGCTTATTGCATTTGAAAACAAATAATCTGGATCTTCTTCAATTCCTGGAACAAAATGATGATCATAATAATCTGAAATTTTCTCTACAAAGGCATCACTTATTTTGTAATCATAATAAAGTATTATGCTTTCCATGAAAAATGTTTCCAATTTTAATCTAATGTCATCTGACAAATTTGCTTCTCAAAAAAGTTCTTGTATAGATCCAAAACAATCACTCACAATATGTAAATTTCCTGTAGATATTGCAAAATCAGATAGGAGGTCTTGATATTCTTTTTTGAAAATGTCCTTTACTGGTATTTCTTGCAAAATTAGGCTATTTGATATTAAATTAGATTTTATAGAATTTCGTAGCTTGATATCTCTGTCATCTTTATCAAAAGAATACTCTTTCTTTATAGAGGATTTAAAATTAAAAAGTTGAGATTGGTTTAATAAGGCGATTATATTCATAAATGCATAATTATCATTACTTGAATTTTTATTTACCATATCGACTAGATTTGAGGCCAGCTTATAATCTTTCTGCATTCTAGATGAAGCCAATATAGCCGAAAACTGCTTTTCTATATCTATTGTTTCTTGCCCAATATCTGGTAATCAAAATTGCAAAACAGAGACTAAATTGTTAGTTTGAGCTATTTTGCAATCTGAGGATCAAGTATTTTCTATTACTCAAATTGTTTCTAAGGCAGTTCATCTTGTAAGAAAATCCTTTTCTGTACCTGTCATAACTATAGTATTAATGATAAATAGATATAAGCCAATATTTGAATATCTTTTATATAGTTATTGACAGATATAAATCAATACTGTTTTAACGGTATATATTTGATTATTATATTTTCTCATTAAAAATTTGACAAAAAGATATATTCTGATTATAATTAGTTATATTTATTTTTTATAACAAAAAATGACAAACTATAAACTAAATCCATTGGTTGCGTGATTAGCTCTAGGTCTCTTTATGTGAGTGACTGTCGTATTTATGTGAGTATTCTGAAACTTCTCAACAGAATATGCCGCTTTCGTAGAACGATTGGGAGGATTTTATATGGGATATTCAATTTCATTAGCTGGTATAGTATTAGGATTTTTCCGAGCTATTATAGATGGATTTTGTAGTGCATTCCTTTTGGTATGGATATACAATGCGATTGATACATTATTTAAAAAATCAGTATAATTCTGTTTATAATATTTCAATAAAATATGAAAAAAACTCAAAAAAAATTAAAATTTGATTTACTTAGAGATATTACACTTACTCGATGGCAGGTTGGTTTATTTAAGATGTGTGTATTGTCTTGTGGAATCTTATTTACTATCTATTTGTATAATTTCTTCTCTTCATTGGAACGACTTCGATGGGTATTGGCAATTATTCCTGGAATATATTTAGTTTATGTATATTTCAGTCCAACAAAAAGATCTAATTTTCTAAAAAGATAATCTAAAATACAAAAAACACATATGCAATAATAAGCCGTATGTGTTTTTTCTTTATTTGAAATATTTATTATTTTTCTACTCTTGGAGAGGCACTTGGTCTTGGTCTATCTCAAAATCTGCTTGTACTAGGTCTAGAAGGACTAGAGTCTGGTTTCCTATATGGTCTATCTCATCCTGTAGAAGGTCTTGGTCTATCTCAATAAGAACTTCTAGATGAATAACTTCATGATTCGGGTTTTTTGGTAAATCATCTTTCAGAATATGGTCTAGGCTCCCTATCTCAAGATCTATCTCATCCTGTAGAAGGTCTTGGTCTATCTCAATAAGAACTTCTAGGTGCTCTATCTGCAGGTCATCTGTCTGGACCGTAGCTTCTAGCAACTCATCATCATGAATATCCTCTATTTCATCATCTGTATCATCCGCGAGAACCACTACTATAACTGCTTGATCTAGAGTTTTTGTTTATCTCAAAATTTTCTATATGTATATCTTGTGGATCTAATAACTTGAATGATGTTTGCATAAAATAATATATTACGTCTTTTGCATCAAATTTTTCTAATACACCATCTATCATTTCTTCATAAGCTTCAGGTCTTTTTCAGTCAGATTTAAACAGTCAGATTTGAGCTTCTAAGTTAGTTAGAAATGACTTCATAATATCTTTTTTTGAAGGAATTTTTCATAATTGTATTGTGTTTCAGACATGTTGATTTATCTCTAGGAAATTACGGATATCTCTTTTTCATACAAAACTCATAGCTACTCCACTCTTTCAAGCTCTAGCTGTTCTACCAACTCTATGTGTATACTCTTGTGCTCAGTCTGGTAAATCATAATTAATTACGAAACCGAGATCTTGTACATCAATTCATCTAGCAGCAACATCTGTGGCTATAAGCACTTTATTATATCCTTTTTTGAATTTTTCTAATGCTTTTTCTCTCTGATTTTGTCAGATTTCTCCGTGAATTACTTCAGATTGAATTCATTTTTCTAAGAGTTTTTGAGCAAGATTATCTACATCTATTCTTCTTTTACAAAAAATTATTCAGTAGAATTCTGACTCTGTCAAAATAAGTCTATATAACAATTCAAATTTGAGAGATTCTGGAATATTGTAGTAGTACTGTTGGATAGTTGAAACAGAATTATTCTCTTCTTTGATATTTATATGATCGTATTCTGTCATATATTTTTTAATAATATTTTGTATTGGTCTTGGTAATGTAGCAGAGAAGAAAAGCAATCTCTTTCTGTTTTCACATATTCAAAGCACATAATCTACGTCTTCTATAAATCACATTTTCAACATTTCGTCAAACTCATCTAGAATGAAATATTCTGTTTTTTCTAGGTTTACTGTCCTTCTTTTGATATGATCTATTATTCTACCAGGTGTAGCTACTAGAATATCTACTCATTGCTTAAATGTGACAATTTCTTTTTGGATATTTTGTCATCAGTAAACTACTGCTACTTTTAATTTATGCTTTTGGGAATAAATTTGTAACTGTTTTGCAATCTGTATTGCTAATTCTCTAGTCGGAGTCATAATAAGGGCTTTGATATTTCATGATGGAGTATCTATCAAATCAGCCAAAGGCAAGCCAAAAGCTGCAGTTTTTCCACTTCATGTACTAGCCTGTCAGACTATATCTTTTTCGTTTTTTAGAAAAAGAGGTATAACTTTCTCTTGGATAGGAGTAGGCTCTGTGTATCACAAACCCTCTATCATAGAAAGTATATTTTGAGACAATCATAATTCTTTGAAACTTAACATATTTTTATTTAGGTATATATTTAAAAAGAATAAAGGCCCTAAAATCGATTAGGACCTGTTATCTAGGTACTGGTAGCGTATAATTTATTTATGCAGTCATTCAATCAACTGCTCTTACGTTTGAAGCAAAGGATCTTCCGTCATTTCAGTTTTCAATTTCAAATTCAACTTCTGTTCATTCTGGTGTATTTTCGAAAGCTCAATATTCACCTGACATTTCTTTTGCATGAAAGAAAATTTCTTCTCAATTTGAAGCCTCGATAAATCAAAATCACTTATCAGCGATCTTTTTTTTGATAATTCACAACATGATAATTTGGTATAAATATAAATGAAATTAATCTCAGAAATTAAAGTAATGCTTAAATTCTTATTAACTAATTTATAATACTATATATAATACTCTACAAAAATCAATAGATAATATGTATAAAAAAAATCTACTATAAGATTAGCTTAACGTGGGCTATCATCCAAATTCATTGAAAATTTGGTATAATATTAATAAAAATAAGAAAATAACTACGGCAGATATAAATATATTTACGATATATCATCTAGCCTTTTTAAATGTTTCTTCCTTTCATCAAGACGTCACCATAATAAATCAAGCATAGAGAAGCGTAATGACAAATGTAGCTCACAAAGCATATCATAAGAATTTAGAAACATCTAATATTACTTCCTTGGCTCTGGTAGCAAAATCCAATGCTTGGGCTATATAGAAAACATAATCTATGATTTTGATAAAAATCAAGGAAACGATTACATTTACAATTCAGGTTTTGGCTGCTTTTGTCTTATCTGCCTGATCCATAGCTGACATCATTTTGAAACCATAGAAGGCTATCATGATAATGGCCACAAAGAAGGCTAGCACTTTGAAAAAAGATAGTATTTGGAAAAACAATCAGTTTTGAACCTTACTAACTAGGTCTCAGCTATTTTGTAAAGAGTCTACATTTAGTACGGATCCCAATATCCATGTAGCTCAAAAAAGTAGAAATGCTCAGTATAATATGTACATAATACTAGTAATTGCTTTTTTTGTTTCTGCTCAATCTTTAGCATTTAGTATTAATTTAACTCAGGCCAAAACTAGAAAAATAAATAAAACTACGAATCATAAAGACCTAACAACATCCCGTAGTTGTCATCCAGCAGTAGAACTACAGTTACCACTCGGTGCAATCTGGTTTGGGAAAAACAAGTTTCTTATATTTTCTTTTATTGTTTTGTCTTTGTCTACACAAATACTAAAAACTGTTTCTACTCTTCCGTATTCGTCCGGTGTGGAATCTGTGAGATATTTTGCAAAATTCTTATCGAAAGAAGGTGCCGCCGCCGAAGCAAAAGATATTATACAAGATATAAATCAAACGATAACAAGTGACAGCTTTTTTATATTCATCTATTTATTTTGAACTAATTAAATCATGTAGATCCTGTGTCTCAGCCAAATATGGATGTAATAATAGCCACCATCAGCCTGAGGATAAAATAGAATCAGGTAAGAAGGATGACTCATATAACGATATTCATTAGATTTTTTTTAACTTTAGTCATATCTCATTGGTTGTGTATTCCGTTTGTCACCATAAGGAATCAATTGTATATGATCAGGATAACAGCTATAGCTAGTCATACGTAAACTATCCATTGAAGATAAGGATAGATGTTTTGTCTGATATAATCAAGTGTGTTTGAAATTTTATATTGTCTTTGATAAGAGCCAACCTCATCTGTTATTTGATCTAATGCAGTCTCTTGGATTTTGTATTGTTCATTTGCTTTGTCTTTCACTGCTTCTAAAACCTGGAAAGGATCACTTTCTGGAGTTCACCGGGATGCAGCGTAAGATATGCTTATAAATGATATAATAAACATGAGTGAGGCGAACAATATTTTTTTCATGATAGGATATACAAAATAAACCTTTTAAATCTGATTTAATTATATATTTTAAAGTTTTTTTTGCAAATATTCACGAGTAAATTTCCCAGTCCAAGCACTTAATTCCCAGAGCTGAAAATTTATTTTTAATTCTTAGATTTGAGAGTGAGTATTTCTAGCTCTATACGTTCGAAATTAATTTTAGTTTTTATTAACTCCTTTTTTTTCTCTTCTATCTGCTCTTGGCTTTGGTGGTCTGTCCTCAATGATAAGGCCGATATTAGACTTCTAAGCTTTTGAATTGTTTGAGTACATAAGGATAATTCCTCTTGTAAATCAGATAAAGATCTCTCCTGTATTTTATTTTTCTGTTCAAATTTCTTGACTCATATAGCGATATTTATCATGCTATCTACCTCATATCACAGATTGTCTATAGGTAGATTTTTTTTGTATTCTACTTCTTCAGCATAGGTTATTTTCTTAATGATTGATTCATGGTTAGATATATAATCAATTAAATCCGCACTGGTAGATATGCATATGTTTATTTGATTATTTTTACTTCGATTTTTTGTATGTTTTATGTGAAGTATCTTGTCTATAATGTCTACGATAAGTTGGGTTTTGTAATTTTTATCTGACTGTAAGAAAAAAGGCTCAAATGGCTGATCTTGAATGTTTCAATCAAAAAGACATATATCTCGTATTCTCTGGCTAATAAATGGCATAAATGGATATATAATCTTACATATAAGTCATATGATGAAAAATCAGTATATCTCTAGATTTTTTGATTTTTTTATCTTTTGCATTTCCAGATATTTCTCACAGAAATCTGATTTAATTAAACTTTCGAGCTTTGGTAACATAGCCGACATTTCTAGTGTAGCAAACATTTCTTGATATTCTTGGTAGAATTCTTTGAGCTTGTGAATTATCCGTTGATCATAGAGGGAAATCTCTTTTTCTTTTTCTGCCTCTTTTTGGATTTTTTCAAAATGCCTTTTCCTTTTATTTGTTTCTCACTGAAGTAATAAGAATCTAGTTGCGTTCCAAAGCTTGTTTATGAAATTCTGGTATCATAGAATATCGTTTTCTGTGATTTTATTATCCTGAGAAAAGAGAAGCAACAATCTGGATACGTCTCATCAATGAATTTCTGTAATATCATTGATATCTATGAAAGATTTTTTTCAAAATCAGATTTTATTTTTTTCCTTATAGTCTATTTTATTTAGCGAAAATATATATTTGAAAGAAAAGCTGTTTTGTAATTGTTTACTAAGCAATATAAGTTTGATGACATTTATGGACTGGTCGGGTGGCAATATAAAAAAATTAGATTTATCCTTAATGGGCTTATCTGCCATATATCATAAATTTTTGAGTAGAATAGTTGTATTTATTATATTGTGATCGAAGGTAAGATTCTGTTTTTCTAGGTCTTTGGCAAATATGGATCTGATATCAAATAAGTAATCCTGATTTTGAAAATCATTTATAAGATAAGACTTCTCTAGATATTTGATAAGCTCGTTTGTAAATTTATCCAAATGTGAAATATTATTTTTTTCTGCAAATTTTACTATTTCAGCAAGATCTTCTAATTCTGTATGGAAACTTTTGGATAAGTCGTTAGATTTGGCATAGTCCTTATAGATATTTAGGTATACATCTATAACACTCTGAGATTCGATAATACTCGGAGATGTAAGTATATCTATAATTTCCCCTAGTCAGAATTTTTTATTTATGCGGTTGTCAGTGTATAGGTTGAATATAATCAAAGTAAGAAGTATTTTTTTTGATTTTCAATTTTTTTTGTAATGTTGTAATATAACTTCATCATCTATGGTATAAGATTTACCATCTTTATCAGATCGTAATGGCATAGGTATTCAGAATGGTTGATTATTTGAAATACAAATCTGATTTATTTTCTCGATCTCTTGATCGAAAGATGTTTTCTTTTGATTTGGAGAAGTGATGTAATTTTCTGATATAATTGATTGGATGTTCTCTTGTGAAATTTTAGTAAACCATTGTTTGGATACGATTTGTCATAATTCTTCTCAGGTTTCTTTATGGATAGGGATTTGTGTTTGGATATCTTGAACTTCTCATAGATTGCATATATCCTCCAAATATTGGATTACATTATCTCTGAAATCCGATACTTTTTTGTTGGCAAATTCTCAGGCCTCTTTTGTAAAAAAACCTAGATTATCTATAGCTGATTTATTTGTTTGTAAATTATGCTTAATAGCTATTTCCAATCAGAAATTATCGTGAGCTGGGGTTATCCTCATAATTCAATTATCCAATTGCATATCGATTTTTTCATCTCATACTATAAGGATAGTTTTGTTGATAATAGGTATGATAACTTTTGATCAGATGAGTTTTTTATACCTTCTATCCACTGGATTGACCGCTAGAGCAATATCTGCAAAAATGGTTTCTGGGAAAAAAGTAGATACAGTCAGACAGTCTTTTTTTGTATCCACAAAATACTTGATTTTGTATTTTTTTCTTTTGATCGTCTTGAAGTCTATTTCTTCGCTGGAGACAATAGATTGTCTACCGATACTCCAGTAATTTATACATTCTTCTTCGAAAAACACATCCTCTCTTTGTCTTTGTACAAAAAGGTTTCTAATGGCATGTGAGTTTTCTTCTCATATATTTATATGTGATATTTCACTATTTGATATTCATAATCTTTTTAGCTTTTTGGAAGCATATGCCCTATTTTTGGAGAAGGATCATATTAGATTATTTATATTAGATGATTTTATTTCATTGCTAGAAAGCGGATCTCCATGATAAAGAGATATTCATCATACAGATAGAGCGTTAACCTGATCTCATCTGAGATTATAGTATTTATAAAATATATCTGCTCGAATTTGTTGCAGGATATCTATATATTTTATTTTTTCTGTGATTTGAATAGGTGTGGTGATGATAGAGAAATCGGGCTTTTTGGATTTCTTGTCTTGAAGAGAATATAAGATGTCCAATTCTTTTTTTGGATTATATTTTTTTTCTATTTTTAGCATAAAAACCCGTAGAATTTAAAATGAAATGGAAATTATTCAGCTTTAGCATAATTATTGAGCCTGTATAATGTGTATATAAATAAACTGATTATCAAAAATAGCATAATATTTTCAATGGGTCATACTTGAACTTTTTTTACATCGTCGATTTTGATTTCATTTCAATCTTTACAAACTGCTACTACAGAATAGTAAGCGTATTCCTTGTTTTTAGAAAATTTATTGAATGGATACTCGAATAATGTACCTGTAGATTCTCAGATTTTTTTCATCTGAGAAAGATCTGAAGTTTGAGTTTCTGATCTGTAGATAATATATTTTTCTATATTTAGGACTCAACTTCGAACTAGGTAATGTTTATCTCATATTATTTGGTCTGAAACCTTGATACCCTTTACTATACAAGTTTGCTCTGCCTCTAATTGTGTACTTACTATATCAGATGGAGTTCATATTTCATTTCATTGATCATCAAGAGGATAGATTTTGAGATAGTATAGTGCTCACTTTTCTAGGTTTTCTATTACCACTTCTTTGGTGGTTACTATTGTGTATTCATTGAGAGAGGTTTCTCATGTACCATAGCTAATTTTATATTTAGCAGCATCTAGTCATATAGTTTCTCGTGTTAAGTTTACTTTGGTTTTATCAACCTCATCGGAAAATACTCTAACCTTACCGATGGCGGTGCTTCTTTCAACGATTAAATTTGCTACTCAAGTATATAGTTTTTTATTTCAAGCATTTATAATCTCTAGTGAAACCTCGATATTTCAAAATGTATCTATTTGGATTTCTTTGGAGAAGTTTCCAACAGAGCTTTTGTCCATAGGAGAAGACTTACCATTGCTGAGTTTGATTTGAGCAGAAGTGACTCATTCGGTTGTGCTTACTAAAAACTTTACCTTATCTCATTGGTTTACTTTATTTCAAGGAAGAAGCTGAATGCTATTGAAAACTCAATCCTTGATAGGGCTATAAGTAAATTTTATTAAATCAGATTCTGCTATAATTATATTATTAACGTCCATCATTTTGATTTGTAATGAGTTTTCTCACTCCTTGGATCATGTGACATACATATTTAAATTTCAATTTGCATCTGTCATTCCCTCACCAACTATAGAATCATTTAAGAAAATTTTGAATTGAGAATTTGGGTATTGTGGATTATTTCATATTAAACTTATCGTCTTATCTTTTTCGATTCATCATTGGGCAGGAAGAAGCAAAGTAATTTTTCATTTGTCAGACGATGAGGCATGAGATCAGATTGTTACAGTTTTTTCTCATTTTATATTTTCATCTTCTAGATCTGAAACTTTGATGGTATATGTTCATTCTTTTTTGATATTTAATCACTTGGAAAAAAGCTTAATTCACTGGTCCTGAGCCAAGAAAGTATAGAAACCATCTGAAGGCACTACATAATCTGAGCTATCTAAGAATTCCTCTATTTCTATGAAAACATCTCACTGATATTCTTTGACAATTTCGTTATTAGCATTTACAGCCTTTATGGTCATATCCACAAGTGAATTTGTATCGAAAGTGGATGGATTCACGTCTATTACGAAGGAAGCCGGTGTCTGCTGAGCATAAGAGATAGTTTGGGCGATAGCAAAGAATGCCATCAATCCTGATGCTAAGATGAAACTTTTTAGCTTATTCATGAGCGAATATTTGATATAAATTAGTTTTTGTGTGATGTTTTTTCTCAGATATTTCATATTGATAGATTTTTATTGTTTCAGTCTGGAAACAATGCTATAGCCTGTTCTATGATTAGGTAGTTGTTCGATTGGTTTGCTCAAGTAAACGATACTAATAGAATACTGTGAGTGTAATCTATATTTTGCAAGTTGCTGATATGAAAATCCGCAAATCCACTTCAGATATTGGAGATAGAAATTTGTCATTGTCATGAAAGATTTTGAGTTTGTATTTGTGTATCTGGATCAAAGACTAGTGAAAAATCTAGCGACGATGGAGAAACTACTCCAGAGGATAGAAATATATCCAATAAATTTGGCTGATTTTTGTAGGCGATATCTCGTCATTTATCTTGAATTATCTGTATTTCTTGTAGAGAAAGCACACTCGCTTGGAAAAAAGATGGATTTCTGGATATATAAAAAATTGCAAGAGATATAAATAATGCTCAAACCAGGATTTTAAAATTTAGAAATAATCTACTTTTCAAGCTTCTATTCATCGATATTTGACAATCAAAATTTAATACAGAATTCTTTTAGCTTTTTGGTAGAGAAAATCAAATAAAATTGACTTTTATTTTATATTGGATTTTGTGATTTAAATGGATATATGAGGAAGTGTAGAATTTATTTTCGATATATTTATTTTTATATATAAAATTTAGATGATAATAGCTGATCTAAAGCCGGATGAGATAGAAATTAAAGAAGCCAATATAGAAGACGTGGTAAAGGTACATAATTTGGTACCAGAATTTGGAGAACTATGTGAAAAAGATTATTTCGAAAATAGATACAAGGATAAAAAAAGTTTGGTAATAGTAGCTTATATAAATGGAGAGCCAGTAGGATATTTAGTTGGATATGATAGAGATAAAGACTGATCGTTTTATTGTTGGATGGCGTGAGTGATGCCAGAATATCGTAAAAATTGAATTTTAACAAAATTGATGGGATATGAAAATGAACGAGCTAAAGAAAATTGATATAATAAAATAAAAATAAAAACCAGGAATAATAAGAGACAAATGTTATCTTATTTAGTCAAGAATTGATTTAATTTCATTGAGGTTTTCTGGTCTGACAATATAAATGAGAATAGAATTTTATTGGAGAAAGAAATTTAATTAATTTAAAAAAATCCCGACTAAGCGAGATTTTTTATATTTTTTGTTTTAGATAAATAATCAAAAATTAATTCGGTTCAGGATTTAGCAGTCCTCAGATGCAAGGAACGGAAGCGGAAATTTCTGACTGTATCGATCTATATTTGGATTACCATAATGCCATGTCATCTCGTAAACATTATCATAATCAGTTACTTTAGACAATGACACATAGCCGATAGACCCGACACGGTTCCATTTCTTATCATTAGGATGCCAATACCCAGCTTTCTCTAAACCAAATAATTTGACAAAATTAAAAATCTTTTCTTTTGCGTCTTCTCCTGGGAAGAAATTAATAAATTGTTCTACTTCTGTTCTATCTTTAAGTAGTTTTTTACCTTGATTCTCAATTTCTTTCTCTGCAGCTCTACCTGTCAAATATGTTACGCCTTTGATTCATGTATTGCTATTTTTATCTGTATGACTTCCATCAAAAATATCTTTACCATTATGTTGAGCTGTAAGCATAGAAAACTTTTTTTTCATTTTAATTATTTCAATCTTACCATCAGTAGTTATTCTGATATTTTCTTTCATCTCTTTTTGTTGATCTGGGGTAAGTGTTGCTCGAACTTTTGAATATCCTTCATGATTTGGAAAAGGACATTCTAATCTTTCATTTGACAATCATTCAACTAATTCTTCTTTTGTTGTATTTCATGAATTAACTAATCCTAATTGAGGATTGTTTTCGTTTGCCTCTGTTGATTTGTTTAAGTCTGCCATGATTTTTTGTAATAAAATAAATCTTTATTATGTGTATTATAGTTATTTTATATTTTCAAAAGCGATATAAGGTAGTGCTGCTCCAGATCCATCATTACCTCATGATTCATGACAAATACTAGGATATTTATTATCAGGCCGCCCCCAACTTAATCCAAATCTATATCTAGATCGAGCGCCAGTTTTTAGAACTTTAGATAACATAATATATCCAAGACTATCCTTAAACGTCAGTATCTTTCAATGAAACAACCAAACTGATCCAGTTTTTTCTAAACCGAATAGTTCAATAAAATTTAAAAACTTTTCTTCTATAGTCTCTCATGGAAAAAGATTCATAAATCTCTCTATTTCTTCTTTGTCTTCTAATAATATCTTTCATTGTTTCTCACACTCTCCTTCTGCTGCATCTCCAGTCAAATATGTTATTCAGTTAGGGAAAATAGCTCAATCCTTATCTACTGATTTTCCATCACCATAAAAAACAGTTTCCCCATTGTGCTGGGCAGTAAGGGCTCCTGCTCTCATATTCATTGAAATTATTTCTCTTTGATTATCCACCATTGGACCTATATTTTTTTTCATCCATTTTTGTTGCCTTGGTTGGTTCTTATATTTGTCCCATATTTTAGAATATTTTTCATCTTCTGGGTATGGACAAGATTTTTGTAAAACATTAAGTATCAGATCTTTTCATTTTGCACAAAGTGATTTTGCTGTTGGTTTGGACTTTTTTCATAAACAATCAGCCTCCAATACACTAGCAAAGTCTTCTTCTGTCTCTGTTGTTTTTAAATTTGTCATAGTGATTTAGGAATAGTAATAAATAATTTATCAATGTCTATTATAGGCTTTTATTTTGTTTTGTCAATACATAGTGTTGACTTTTTACTCTAAATATTTATACATTTACAAATTTATTTGATAAGTACTTATGAACGATAAGCCAAATTGAACTCTAGCATGAAATTTCGTTGCCACAATAGATGAGAAGAATAGATTTGTACTACCATCTAAATTGTGTAAAAACTTACCAGAAGAAACCAATGAACTATTTTTGATTTTGGCAAAAAGTCAGGAGTTTTGAAAATATATAAAACTGGTTCCCGAAGATATTTTTAATGAAAAAATAGACTTAATAAATTGTGATAGTTTAAAAATATTCAAAAATCATAACTGTTTAGAGGTAGTAAAAATACCTACTAGTCATAGAATCCTTCTTTCTCAGGAAACAAAAAAATGGCTATTGGGTAACGCAGAAAATTGTCCTCGCAAAATAACTTGTATATGAGTACAAAACCATATAGCGGTTACTGCAAAGAATATTGAAGAAATACTAAATCAAGACTCAATATAAAACTCTATTTTCCTAGATAATCATATCTATTTTGATTATGTCATGCTAGATCTACAGCATAATGGATTCCTCATTTATTATCGTGCAAGTAGAAAAGGTAATCTGTTTTTTTGTAATTGAGAGTAGAGGCAAAAGTTTCGGCTGATGGATTGGAAATTGGCTGAGGAGGAAGTCATATTTTTCTTCTTGTATTGAATACATTGTTTTCGTCTGATATTCTGCTTCAAATAACTGCCGGAGTACATTTTTCGTATGGAATTTTGTAGCCATAGCAAAGTGTAATATCAGCATCAAGTCTAATTTTTGTTTGAAATCTTTTTAGGAGAATTCAGGCCACGGTTGGCTTGTTATCGTTGTCGCGCTCCTCTTTTTCTACAATGCTAGATAGAGTCAATCGCTGATAAAAAGATAACTCTGGGGCCGGAGAATTTATCTTTGTTTCTATTTCAGATTTATATTTTTTTCGGATTTTATTATTGAATCAATCTAATTGGGCTTTAACTAATTGAGTAGTTACATCTTTTCATTTGATTAGATAGTATGTATCTGGGTATAGAAATCACTCTAAACTAGGCAAAGGCCTGGTGATATATTTTTCATTTAGAAATTCATAAGCTCATTCATTGGTATTCAATTGACTAATGAAATTCGAGTCTGAAACGTAGGAAATGTACTGTCCAGCCGATATATATCCTTTTTTTGTAAGATCAGAATCTATGTCATATATACTTCGTCATTCCAAGACAGTATAAACTAGGAAATTCTGTTTAGGTCATTTGATGATTATATTTACAAATTCTTTGGGTGAATATTTACCTTTGAAACTATATGTTCAAATATCCAGATCTGATATATTTTTATGGTTTAATTTAGCGTAAAGTTTGACTCTGGTCTTTTGGATAGAAGAAAGGTCTTTGAGAAAAGTAGAAAAATTATCTCACTGATTGATTTGGATTTCTTTTTGGATCTTGATAGGTGCAAGAAAAATATTGTAAAAAAGAATAATCAGAATCAGCAATAAAATTCGTCTAAATATTTTCGGTTTAGATTTTTTCTTATTAATCATTTTTTTTGATTATAATATTTTAAATATTAGTCATCATATCACTGTTCTTCTAATGTCATACCAACTATCGCCTCATCTACTGATAAATCCCCATTTTGATTTTGTGGATCTCTATTTATGTAAACAAAC